>JAJECZ010000084.1 GCA_022821735.1 Alphaproteobacteria bacterium
TTCACCATCCAGCCTTTCGATGCGCCGGAGGAGCCCGACGCGGTCGCCCGCCTGCTCGACCATCTCGGCTCCGACGACATGCTGCTGTTCGCCACCGACTACCCGCACTGGCAGTTCGACGGCACGGGCGCGCTGCCCGAAGGCTTGCCAGAGGAGCTGGTTCGGCGTATCGCAGTGGACAATCCGCTCAGCACCTATCCGCGTCTCGGGGAGGGAGAGCCATGACGGCAGAGGTTCTGGAACGCCCGTCGGGGGACAACGCCGCAGGGTCCGACACGCGGATCGCGGACTGCGACATCCATCCGAGCCCGAAATCGCTCGAGCGGGAGGTTTACCCGTTCCTGGAGAAGCGCTGGCAGCGGCACATGGAGCGTTACGGCGCGCGGCCCCGCCAGCCTTTTCTGAACGGCCCGGCCTATCCGAAGGGCCAGCCCGACGCCGCGCGGCGCGACGCCTACCCGCCCGCCGGAGGGCGGCCCGGCAGCGACCTCGCCTTCATGCGCGCCCAGCATCTCGATCCGAACAATGTCGGCTTCGGCGTGCTGAACCCGCTCAAGTCCGGCCAGGGCCTCCAGAACCTCGATTTCGCGGATGCCTATTGCCGCGCGATCAATGACTGGCAGATCGCGTTCTGGACCCGGGAGGAGCCGCGCCTCAAGGCCTCCATCGTCATCCCCTATGAGGATGCGGCGGCGTCGGTGCGCGAGATCGAGCGCTGCGCCGGCGAGGAGGACTATGTCCAGGTCTTCATGCTGAACCGCACGGCCGAGCCGATGGGGCAGCGCCGCTACTGGCCGATCTACGACGCCGCGGCCGCGGCCGGCCTGCCGCTCGCCGTCCACGCCTTCGGCTTCGGCGGCGCGCCGATCACCGGCAGCGGCTGGCCCTCCTACTATATCGAGGACATGACCGGCCACGCCCAGTCCAGCCAGGCGGTGCTGACCAGCATGATCTTCGAGGGCGTGTTCGACCGGCTGCCGGGCCTCAGGATGGTGCTGATCGAGAGCGGCTTCGCCTGGCTGCCGGCGCTCTGCTGGCGGCTGGACCGGGTGTGGATGCGGATGCGGGACGAGCTGCACCGCTGCAAGCGCCGGCCGAGCGAGATCGTCCGCGAGCAGGTGTTCCTCACCACCCAGCCGATGGAGGAGCCGAGCCGCCCGCGCCAGCTGGTCGAGTGCATCGACTGGATCGGCTGGGACAGGCTGCTCTTCGCAACCGACTACCCGCACTGGGACTTCGACCAGCCGGACCGGGTGCTTCCCTCCTGGGTGGACGCCGAAAAGCGCCGGGCCTTCTTCACGGACAACGCGCTCAGGGTTTACGGCCGGCAGATGCCGTGACCCGGCATGTCGTCGGCCCGGTCTCCGGGTTCCCGCCGGGCACGCGGCGTTGCGTGGTGCTGGAGGGCCGGCGGATCGCGCTGTTCAATGTCGGCGGGCGCTATTTCGGCCTGCTGGACCGCTGCCCGCACCAGGGCGGCCCGCTCTCCGAGGGGGTGCTGACCGGGCTGGTCGAGGCGGGAGCACCCGGCGACTACCGCTTCTCGCGTCCGGGGGAAATCCTGCGCTGCCCCTGGCACGGCTGGGAGTTCGACCTCGCGACGGGCGAAAGCCGCTTCGACCCCCGCCGCCACCGCACCCGCGCCTACCACGTCTCCGCCGAGCCGGCCGAGGAACTCAGGGCCGAGACTGTGCCCGTCCGCGTCGAGGAGGACTATGTGGTCGTGGAGACGTGAGGGGGAAAGAAGGCAAGGTCTTGCCAGCCGATTTCCGGTTCGCCATTTTCCGCTTGTGCGCCCCGGACCCGCCTCTGCCGCTCGGTATGCGCCCGGGGTTTCGCATTCGTGGCGTGGAAAGGGCCTTCAACAACAAGAGGGTCGTCAAGCTCTGCCCTTCTCAATGAGGGCTACTTGTTTCCCTGCCCGATAAGACAGAATCCACGTGTGGTCTAACTAGCCCGGATGCGGGCAGCAGGCGTCGCCGATAACTACAGAGAAAACGAGAGGAAGCCCCCGTGACGGCTGATGACGTGAAACGGGTCGCGCGCCGCGTGCGTTGCCTGATAAAGTTGAACGAGACGAAGCTTGGCGACGAGTTTTTCCCGGCTCATCTGTCCATAGCTCTCATCGATGCCATATTTACGGCCAATCGTGAGTACGCGCTGGTGATCCCTATCGTCGAGAGGTATTGCCAACGGTTCTCGCTCAACCGGATCAGGCAGGATAGGACGACTCTTCCACCCGTAGGCGATCAGGAAACGCTGTCGGACCTTGTCGGCCACTACGAGACGCTCGGTCTGGACGAACTGCAAGAGTCAGTCTTCCGGGTCCGTTGGCCGGCGCATCCCAGTACCAAGATTTTGAGATCGGAGAACGTCAGAAGAGCGGCGGTTGCACTGCGCGACATCGGTATCGAGACCCTACAGGACATCCAGTCGAAACGTCCCGATGAGATCAAATGTGCCCTTTTGCCCTTGCGCGGAATCGGCGACCGGACTGTCCATATGTTCCTCATGTATGTGGGACATGATGATTTCGTGAAGGGCGACGTCCATGTTTGCCGGTTTGTAGCCGAGGCTCTGGACAAACCGAGGGTTTCA
Source organism: Alphaproteobacteria bacterium (assembly GCA_022821735.1). GTDB lineage: Bacteria > Pseudomonadota > Alphaproteobacteria > Bin95 > Bin95 > Bin95. The sequence continues at coordinate 2,599 of JAJECZ010000084.1, forward strand.
GCCAAGGAGGCAGAGCTACTGGTCGCCAGTACTGCGCAGGTACTCGGCGTCACCCCACGCCTACTGGACTATGGAA
>JAJECZ010000416.1 GCA_022821735.1 Alphaproteobacteria bacterium
AGCGTCCGTTTCTGCGGCTTGTAGGGGCGCAAGGAGGCAGCTCCCGTCGCCAGCCGGCGCAGGTTCTCCGCCAGAACCGGACCCTGACGGACCGCGAAGACGCCCGATTTCGGCAAGGCGCGCGCCCCGAACGCGGCGATATCCCCCGCCGCGAAGACCTGCGGGTGGCTGCGGGAGCGCAGGTTCCGCCCCACCTCGATGAAACCCCGCTCGTCGACCGCAAGCCCGGAGGCCGCAACCCAGCCGGCCGGGGCCGCCGGCGTCGCCAGGACCACCGCGTCCGCCGGCAATATCTCGCCGGTCTCCGTTATGGCGCCGTCAGGCTTGACCGCCGCTACCCGAACGCCCGTCCGCGGCTCGATCCCGCAGCGATGCAGCGCCGCCCCAATCCTCAGGCGCGCCGCCCGGCCGTAAGCCGGCAGCACCTCGCGCATGTCCGAGACGACCGTGAAATGGGGTCCTTGCGCGGACATGCCCCGTTCCGCCAGACGCGCGGCCAGCCTGCGTTTCAGCGCAAGCGTGAGCTCGACGCCGCCCGCGCCCGCGCCCACGGTGACGAGCTGGAACCGCCCGCCGGCCTCTATCGCCCGGCCTTCGATCTCCTCCCAGCGTTCGAGGAACCGGTCCACCGGCTTGACCGGAAGCGCGTGCTCCGCCCCTTCGATGCCCGCCGGGGACGGCGTCGAGCCGATGTCGAGCGACACAAGGTCGAAGGCCAGCGCCGGCCGGCCGTCGATTGCGGCTTCATTGCGGTCGAGGTCGAGGCCCGTCACGGTCCCGTGAATGAGCCTCGCGCCGGCAAAGGAGGCCAGCGGCGCCAGATCGACATGCGCCTCGGCATGGCTGTAATGGCCCGCGACCAGCCCCGGCAGCATCCCGGAGTAGGGCGTGGCCAGGTCGCGCGTCGCCAGGGTCAGCCTCACGCCCGGGACCGGGGCCATGCCGAAGCGGCGCAGCACCTCGACATGGGCGTGTCCGCCGCCGATCAGCAGGATGTCGGTGCGGACCGGCGCCGGCGCGGGCATCATGGCGCGGAACGCCGCAGCGTCAGCGCTGCTTCACGGCCCCGACGGCGTTCAGGCGGGCGATCTCGGCGGCCGCGAAGCCCCAGTCGCCAAGCGCCTCGTCGGTGTGCTCGCCCGCATGGGCCGGGGCCCTGGAAACGCCGCTCGGCGTGCCTTCGAACACCGGGGCCGGCCCCGGCTGGCGTACGCCGTCCACCTCGACGAAGCTGCCGCGGGAGACATTGTGGTGGTGCTCCATCGCCTCGGACATGGAGAGCACCGGGCCGAAGCAGATGTCGGTCTGCTCCATGATCGCCGTCCACTCGTTGCGGGTCTTCGTCTTGAAGATTTCGCGCAGGCGCTCGCGCGTATCGGGCCAGCGGGGCCGGTCGAGCTGGTCCGGCAGGTCGGCGTCCTCCAGCCCGGTATGTTTGAGCAGCAGCGCATAGAATTGCGGCTCGATGGAGCCGACCGAGACATGCTTGCCGTCGGCGGTTTCATAGACATTGTAGTAGTGCGCGCCCTTGTCGAGGCGGTTCTTGCCCCGCTCCTCGATCCAGGCTCCGGAGGCCAGCGCGCCGTACATCGGCGTCATCAGCGAGGCCGAGCCCTCGACCATCGAGCAGTCCACCACTTGGCCCTTGCCGGTCGTGCGCGCGCTGACGATGCCGGCCAGCATGCCGACGGCCATGTAGAGCGCGCCGCCGCCGAAATCGCCGACGAGATTGAGCGGCGGCACCGGCGGGCCGCCCTCCTCGCCGATGGAGTAGAGCGCGCCCGAGAGCGAGATATAGTTGATGTCGTGCCCGGCCGTGTGCGCGATGGGGCCGGTCTGGCCCCAGCCGGTCATGCGCCCGATCACCAGTTTGGGATTGCGCTCCAGCAGCGTGTCGGGTGCCAGGCCCAGGCGCTCCATGACGCCCGGCCGGAAGCCTTCCACGACGGCGTCCGCGCCGTCGCAGAGCCGGAGCGCCGTTTCGCGCCCGTCCGGATGCTTGAGGTCGATGGCGATGTTCTTGCGGCTCCGCAGCAGGGTGTTGAACTTCGGGTGCTCGGCCTCTCTGCCGACATTCGCCGCCCGGTCCACGCGCAGCACGTCTGCGCCCATATCCGCAAGCAGCATGCTGCAAAACGGCCCCGGCCCGATGCCGGCGAATTCCACGATCCTGACCCCGTCCAGAGCGCCCATGGCCTCATTGCTCCCTTTCGGCGTTATGGTGGCGCGAGCATAGCGCGCAAGGAAGGACCCGCAACATGACCAGGCCGTTTTCCGGCATCCGCGTCCTGGACTTCACCCAGGTCTTCGCCGGGCCGTTCGGCAGCTACCAACTGGCGCTGCTTGGCGCGGATGTCGTAAAGATCGAGCGGCCGGGCGGCGAGGATATGCGCTTCTCCCCGCCTTCGAAGCTGTGGGCGGAGCGCGCGATGGCGCCGATGTGGGCGTCCGCCAACGCCAACAAGCGCAATCTCGCGCTCGACCTGAAGGACCCGGACGCCGTGGCCGCACTCCGCCATATGGCGAAGAACGCCGATGTGGTGATGGAGAACTTCCGCCCGGGCGTGATGGACCGGCTCGGCCTCGGCTACGAGGCGCTCTCGGACATCAACCCGCGGCTCATCTATTGCGCGGTTTCGGGCTTCGGCCAGAACGGGCCCGACCGCGAGACGGCGGCCTATGACGGCAGGATCCAGGCGACCTCCGGGATCATGTCCGTCACCGGCCACGCCGAGACCGGGCCCGTCAGGGCGGGCTTCGCGGTCTGCGACGCCATCGGCGGCATGACGGCCGCGTTCGCCTTAGCGAGCGCGCTCTTCCAGCGCAGCCATACCGGCAAGGGCCAGATGGTCGATGTGGCGATGCTCGACGCCGCGCTCTCCTTCATGTCGCCCGCGGTGGTGGAATATCTCGTCGCCGGCCACCTCCAGGGCCAGTACGGCAACCAGGCCGTCAGCCGCAAGCCGACCGCCAACCTGTTCAGGGCGGGCGACGGCCACCTCCTCCTTGCCGTCAACAACGAAAAGCAATTCCGGGCGCTCGCAGCGGCGCTCGGGCGCGAGGACCTGCTTGAAGATCCCCGCTTCGCCGACTGGGACGCGCGCGCCGCCCATGCCGACGAGCTGCGCGAGATCATCGAGACGGCCTTTGCGGATGGCGGCGCGGAAGTCTGGGAAGACCGGCTGGAGGACGCCGGCGCGCCGTCCGCGCGTATCCGCAGTATCGCCGAGGCGGTCGGCCACCGCCAGATTGCCCACCGGGACGTGCTGCAGGAAGTCGAGGGACCCTGGGGACCGATGCGTCTTGTCGGGTCCGGCTTCCGGCTGGCGCACGGCTCGGGCGCCATCAACCGGCCGCCGGCCCTGCCGGGGCAGCACAGCGAGGAGGTGCTGCGTGAAGCGGGCGTGGACGAGGCCCTGCTCCAGCGCCTGCTTACCCGGGCCGCAACCGACACAAGCGGAGAGACGCCATGAGCAACCGGCGACCGCCCTTCCGCGCCGACCATGTCGGCAGCCTGCTGCGCCCGGCCAGGGTCCTCGAGGCGCGCCGCAAGTGCCTCGACGAGAAGAGCATGCCGGCCGAGGAACTGCGCGCGATCGAGGACGAGGCGATTACGCAAGCCATCCGCATGCAGGAGGATATCGGGTTCAAGGCGGTGACCGACGGCGAGTACCGCCGCCTGTTCTGGCATTACGACTTCATGGAGATGCTGACCGGGTTCGAGTTCGAGACGCGCGAGCTGGGCGTGCAGTTCGCCGGCGTGCGCCTGCCGCCGCTCTACCCGACGATTACGGCCCGGCTCGATTTCCCCGACGACCACCCGATGCTCGACCACTTCAAATTCGTGGCCGCCAACACGACGGTGGCGCCCAAGATCTCGATTCCCGGCCCGAGCTGCTGCCATTTCCGGCTCACGCCGGACGACATTCATGTGCCGGAATACGCGGACACCGACCTCTTGTTCGCGGACATCGCGGCGACCTACCGGAAGGCCGTCGGGGCGTTCTATGCCGCCGGCTGCCGCTATATCCAGCTCGACGACATCTTCTTCGCCTATCTCTGCGACCCGAAGCACCGCGCGGAGAAGCAGCAGCAAGGCTGGGACCCG
>JAJECZ010000392.1 GCA_022821735.1 Alphaproteobacteria bacterium
CCAGAGCCGGTCGGTCAGCTCATCGATTGCGGCAAGCGCCTCGCGCGTGAAAATGGTGCCCTCGTTCGGCGCGGCGACCACGAGCGCGGCGTCGGAAAGGGCGTAGGTCTCCTCCAGCCGGTCGAGCGCGACGATATGCGGATCGTCCCTGCCGAAATGGTTTCGCACGTCGACATCGACTTCGATTACCCGCGTGGCGCCCGCGCCGAGCGCAAGCATGACAAGCACGGAAAGCGAAACGGTCAGCCAACGGCGGCTCATCACCAGCGCTATACAGGTTTCCTGGTTCATGTCGGTATGCCGGCTCGCGAGCAAGTCTCAAGCATAGCATCTCCCCCCCCATGACGCAGCCCGAGCTCCAGGCCCGGCGTATGTCCTGGGCCGACCAGGACTCAGGCCTGAGCGTGGAGGCGAACGTCCGCGCGCTGGTGGCGCAGGAGGACTCGAACTACCGCGAGTGGCGCGCGTCGGGCGCGATGCACATCGGCGCTTGCCTTCTCTCCAAACGGCGACACCGCCATGCACGGGGCGGCGCTGCCCGGGGCGACGAAGGGAACCCGGTTCTTCATGAACGCCGTTCCGACCGGCCGGCAACACCTGATGCTGACCGCCGGCCTGCAACGGGATGGTTTCTTTGCCTAGGCAGGTTTCGGAACGGAAGAGAGCTTCTTCAGCTTCGCCGAAGGCCACGGCGCGATCCGGGGCGTGCGCCTCACCGCGGGCCACGAGAACCTCTTCTTCCATGTTGCCCGGACGGACTCGGCCGATGGTGCGTTCATCGGGGAAGCCAGCGGCCGTTCGATGGACACAACGCTGTGGAGGGAGTTTCCGCTGACGGAGCATTCCGCGCTTGAGGTTCAGGTGCAGATGGGCAGGTTCCTCGGCGGAAGCGCCGCCATCGGCGCCGACGGCGCTCACTTCGGTCAAATTCGCCTGCGGGAAGGCGGCTGGAACCACCGGCTGGGTCTTTCCTCGACGACGGAAATCGGGAAGGACGAAACGGTGAGCCTGACTGCCGGGGCGTATCTCCCCGACGGTGCGAAGAGCGCAGTATCGGTTGGTGTCCGGTACCAACTGGCGTTCCGAGTCCTGCCAGACCTCAATCAACGGCGAGACCGCCGAGCACCGCCTCGCGGTGCGCCGCGAGCAGAGCGCGCCGCTCCTCGCCGACCTCGAGGACTGGATGCGCACCGAGCGCGCCGGGCTGTCGCGCCATTCTCCCGTGGCCAGGGCCATGGACTATATCGGTGATGTCCAGACGTTTTCGGACAAGTCTGTGCAGGAGTCAGCCAACAGCGGGGGCGATTCCCCCGGCGAAGAGCAGCGCCAGCAGGCCGGCCGCGCCGGAACGGAAAAGGTCCGGGGCATCCTATCCTCTTGAGTTGCCACGGAGACAGGAGCCGGGGAGACCGCCGGGGCAGGGATGCAGCCCCCGCCCCGGAGCGGTCCGGTTTCGATGCCGGTACGGTCGAGCAATGATCGAGCCCGGCGCCGTTGACCGCCCGTCATGCGAGCCCGACCGAGAGCACAACCGCAGCGGCGGCAAACAGCAGCAGGCCGACAAGCAACGCCCGGCGGACAATCCGTTGCCAGCGAAGGAAGCTCAACAACGTCTGCCTGAGCAACGCGTTGGCAAGGCGGTCTCGCGGATGGTCCAAGTCCATTATGCCTCCGGGTCTTCCACGACATTGACGGGGCGGATGCGCCAGCGCCTGCAGGTCCTCGACGGTTACCTGTTCGGATGAAGCGTAATTGCGCCCGGGAGTCTGCAAAATCCTCCCAGATGGGAGGTATTGCGGAAATCGAGGCAAATAAATTACCGCTGAAACCTGATGTTTCGGCTCCCGGTCCGGCATCGTCGCAACGCGGCCGCTCTTCCCGTCCCCCGCAATTCCCGGCCGGGGATCTGTCCGGTGGCGCGATGACAGCGGGGTATGACGCCACCGGTCGATCGTTCGCCGCCGGGCCTGCCGCAGGCGTTGCAGCCGGATGCTTGCCGGGAGATGCGAACGCCCGACCGCCGCGCGCGGTCTCGCCGGAGACCCGGCATTCACGCTTGAGGAACAGGACCACGCGACTGCGATGCTGGAGGCGGCGCAGCGTCCGTTCGAGGGATTCGCCAGTCTGTCGAGACCGACGATTGAGGCAATGAAGGAGCTGATTCGGGAGGCGATGGAGCTGGATCGCGACGTGGAGGTGCAGGCGATGAGCGCGTGCTGGAACGCCATGTGGGCGGTTTGCAACATCCACGAGTGTTACGGCGACGTCGTCGAGTCCGTCGCCATCGAAGAGGGCGAGTTCGTGGCGATCGTGCTGAGCGGGTCGACGCGTGCCGGAACCGAGGCGAAGATCCTCGTGGGTCCGAGGGGCACATTCGCCTACGTGCTCACTCATGGCGACGAGCGACGCCGCGGCTACGGGGGGACGGGGGACCGGCTGGTGTACTTCCCCGACGACGAGACGCAGGCCACGTTCGAGGAGTTCGGATGGAAGCTGCGGTCCGAGGGGCAGGAGGCGGAATAAGCTGGCGACGTTCGGCCCGGCGCTCGAATCGGCACAGCGTCGAGGGACTCGCCAACTCCTCGTCGCGACCACACGCGGTCTGCACCATCAGGTCGTGGCGAAGGGCGTCGTGGTCGTTCAGATCCTCGTGCCCCAACGCCACCGCGAGCATGCGCTGGCGTACCATCGTCTCGACCTCGTGGCGGATCTTCGCGCGCTGGCGAAGATCTCCGAGCCGACACGCCACCCGGGCGCATAGCCCCAGGCGCCGATCCACCTCCCGCAACAACAACGCCCCGGCGTTCGAAGAAATCGACCCGCCAAAGAAATTTCACCGCACTTTGCGCTTGCGGCAGTTTGAAAACGAGACCGATTCGTGGTTACGTTCTGTCACCGTCTAGCTCCTGGTTAGATCCAGCCCAAGCAACTGAATTCTAACCGATTACGGGGTCAGACGGTTCTCTTTTCTTGGGATTTCCGGGCTAACTCCCGGGAAGTTCTCATGCGCGCACAGTCGCATCTTCCCGTATTTTGATCGGCTTCCAAACTCGACCGGGTCCGGCTAACTGGATCCCGGTTTCGTGGAACTCTCCCTGGAATCCCGGACGGTCAATGTCAGCCCGAAATTCCCCTCCGCCAATCATCCTGTAGGCCGGGTCGGTTTCGCCGCTCACGCCGAGAAATCTGCCCCACAGCTCTGCGTTTTTGATGCGGCTGGCTTGGTACCGTTCCAGTAGGTAAGACGCCACCAGAACAGCAACCAACTGCGGATACGTGGTGTGGCCGAAGTGGACTCGCTCCATGTCCCTCGACTGCTCGTCCCTATCGATATCCACATGCGCGGCTTTCTTGTTTGCAACGAACTTGAGCGTGTCACCGAGGCTATACGCGCGTTGGTCCACCGTGAACAGCCTCTGGTTCAACCAGGTTCCGAGTGCCAACGGCTTTGCCTGCGCGTCGAACAACCGTTCGAAGTGCCATAGCTTGGTCCGCGAATCGAACCTCAGTCCGTGCAGGGGATGGACGGTCACGCTCCAGGCGCGCTCTGCGGCGGGCGCCAATAGCCGCCCGTCTTCTGTTCCCGGAGCGATTTGCATACTGAAGGAATTCTCGTAAACGTCACCTGTCAACCCACCTCTGTCCCGTAGCGGCTCGAATCTCGGCCCCTGCAGCACGCGGTGTATCAGCGGCGCGCCGTCCAGGATCAGCTTGCGCAACGCAACCGACACCTTCCGACCCGCATTCCGGATGTACTCCACAGACAAGCCCGGCCCGGCCTCGAAGTCCACGACATCCCCAATGTCGTTCATGGCGTCCTTGAACGAACGCAGTGCCTTCGCGTTCTGCTGCGATTTCGGCCCCCAAACCGTGTTTCCCATGTACCTGTCTGATTGCATTACCCACCGTGCCGCTTGGCTAGCCAGTCCCATCTTCCTCGCAGTCTCCACGTTCCGCCACACGTTCCCCACGGAGCCGGCGAGGCCCTGGAACCCCACCATCCTCCGCCTTTCGCAGGAGCGCCGACCATCATAGAGCCTAGCCCGCATGTTGCATGAAGGTTGCGGTTTTGCGTTCTGGCGGGTTGTTTGGCTTTTTCCGGAGCATTTTCGACAGGGTGGTTGGCGGTTGAGGGCCCCGAGGGCCGGTTTGGAGTGTTGCTCGGAGCGCTATTTCGACGCCGATCAGCGCCGAAAGTGATTGATCAAATTCGATTATGAAGGGTCATGGCCCGCCGAATTACACCCTGCGGTCTTCGGCGGATGCATACCTTTATACATGCATTTTACACCAGAACTGGATAATGGTCCCCGGTTCGTCTGGAACACAGCTTCTGGATCGCATAGCCTGCGCCGTGCGGGAAAGTGGCCCGTGTGGTTTGTTCACTTGGAGAAGCGAATGCAAGGCGAGCATACGACTTCACCTCAGGGCGGTCAGGCGAAACCGGGAAGCGAGCTGTCGGCGCCAGTGAAGAGGGTACGCGCAATCCAGAGAGAGTGCGAAAAGGGTATCGCGGCTCCGGGGCGGCGCGGTATAGTTGAGCCGAAAGTTGACTTGCCCCTGCGTCCTCCGTATCGGTGGCGCCGTGGGCAGGGATAGCCAAGAGCGCAGGATGTCTGCGCCTCAACCCGAACCGGGGTGCTTTTCCTGCTTTGTAACCGCCGCCGCCCGCCGGTGTGCCGCCGTCCGCGTTAAGTTGGCTTTTCGTGCTTTTCGGCAGGCACTCAAGGACATTACTGCGGACATCAAGAATGTGCCGGCGGATTACAAAGCGCAGCGGCTATTGGTTGATGGCCTGAAGCGGTATCATCCCCAACACGACGAGCGCAATCGGATCGTGCGGAGGCAGGAGCCAACGGATCCAGGTGGCGACGGCTGAACATGTTGACCCGCCCGTCTGCATATACCGAAGGCTATGAGGAGGCCCGGAACTCGATCTGGCAATAGACGAGCCGACCAAGCCTGAACATCGAACGGAGAAACACATGCTGAACAGCCTGTCCAGATCCCTGTGGAGCGTTTACCGGGGATGGAACGTTACAACTCGCGTGGCGCACTTCGGCAGTTGGTTCGAAAGACGTAGCGGGGCCGATGCGGACGGCAGAGACTACGACCACACCGAGACGGTTAATGATTATTACGACCTGTGCAGCGAATTTATGCAATTCGGGTGGAGCGAATCCTTGCATTTCGCACCCTTGACGCCGGACGAGACGCTGGAGCAATCCATCGTCCGCCACCAGCGCCTAATGATCGAACGGCTGGAACTGCGGGAGGGGATGAGGGTCGTTGACGTCGGCTGCGGGGTGGGCGCTCCCATGCGGAGGGTCGTGCGCGAATCAGGGGCCAAGGTTCTTTGCATCAACAATAACCAACAGCAGCTCGAAACGACCAGACGCAGGAATGTCGAGGAAGGGCTTGATCACATGGCGGAGTACATGAAGTGCAACTTCATGGATATGGGCGCCATGGAGGCGAACTCGTTCGATGCGGCTTATGCGATTGAGTCGACCTGCCACGCGCCGGACAAGGCGCGCGCGTTCGCGGAGATCTTTCGGGTGCTGAAGCCGGGCGCCCTGTTCTGGGGCCAAGAGATGTGCCTGACCGAAGCATTCGATCCCGGCGACAGCCGTCACCGGGCGGTAAAGGACGAGCTCATGCTGTGTATTGCCCTGCACGACATTGCCACGTTCCCGGAAGTCGACCACGCGCTGGAGGCCGCCGGGTTCCAGATCGTCGAGGCATGCGACAGGAACGTCCAGGGCGGCCCGAGCACGCCGTGGTATCGACCCATGGAAGGACAGGAAGGACAGGGTGGAACATTGCTTAATACGTTTCGTAGGACACCGCTGGGCCGCAAGATAATGATCGCCGGCCTGCGGCTGGCGGAGGCGTTCGGGTTCTTTCCGAAGGGTTCCACGGCTGTTGTTCGGCTCATGGATCGAACAGCCTACGCCTATGTCGCCGGCGGCAAGACCGGAATATTCACGCCGCTCTACTGCTTTCTGGCCCGCAAACCTTCGCAGTCCGGCGACTGAACGCGACGCGTCTCCGGCCGCAGGGCCACCGGCGCTCAGGACAGGCAACGGGCGGAAGCCGCTGCGGCGAGGCTCAGCCGGTCCTGGCGGCGCCTCTTTGGAGGTTCAACAAGCGCGCGGCCACGCTCTTCAATGCCGGACCGGCATCGGGCGATTCGACCTCCTTCGAGCGGGCGGGTCTGGAGGGCTCGCCCCTGGAAGGCATGGAATACAGGAACGCGCGAGCCAGGCTGTCCCGGGTTTGCCTGCTTTCTTCCCGGCCCTCGCGACTCGCCTTCCGGAGCTGCCGGACGCCGCGCTGGAGCCACCAGAGGCGAACGGCGAGCGCATTGAAGATGGCCCGGGTCCGGTGCGAAGCGAACCGGCGGAAGGAGAACGGAGTCTCCCGGGTCAGCGCCCGGGCCACCGTTCCGCAGAATGCGAGGGTCATGCCGGTTGCGGACCGGTCCTCGCAGGCGAGTATCCGCGTGGTCCGGTCCCGATACGCCGAATTCGCCCGCCAGCCCCGGTAGATCGCGTATCTGAGGACCACCGCTTCCACGCGATGATCGGCGAAGACCTCGTAGAGCCCCATTGCGAGGAACTCCGGAATGCGGGTCGCCCGGAAGCGTTCGGCGGTAAAGTCCCGAAAGCGCTTGTTCTCGGCGAGCGTCAGCGCATCGCCGAAACCGAGGGTCATGCCGACCGCCGTCTTGGGATGGTAGTGTCCGGCCGCGTCGCCGATCAGCACCCGGCGCGGGCTTCCGTATTGGGCAACGGTATTCCTTCTGCATTCTGTTGCAGGCGGAGAAATTGCGGCTACAGTTGCATCCCTGATCTGCCGTTGCACGAGTAAAAACAGACGCTGTATCCACCCTTTAGCATCGAAAGGTGCGTTGCTTGGCGTTCCGCCCTCTTGTCGATCAGGACAGTAACGGGAGGATGATAGAATGGCAGCACCGACCGGAAGAGATGCGCAGCCATGCCGAAAAGAATTGCCATTATTGGCGCGGGGGTGTCGGGACTGGGCGCAGCCTGGGCACTTCATCGCCACCCCGACCGCTTCGACTTCAGGTTGTTCGAGGCAAAGGACCGGATAGGCGGAAACGCCGTTACCATCGACATGCCGCAAGACAACGGCACTTCGATTCCGTTCGACATTTCCGTCACCGCCTGCATTCCCTCCGTCTATCACAATATCCTCGCCTTCACGCAGCAGCACGGAATCGATCTGGTCGATACCCGCTTCAGCTACAGCGTGAAATATCGCGGCGGCATTTACGCCCACGATCTAGACTGTGAAATCGGGCGCCATTTGCAGCCGGAAATCAAGAAATTCCAAAAGCTTCTAAAGCGGCTCAAGCGCTTCGGCTGGCTCAACCGGACACGGTCACGATTACTTAACGCGTTGAACCCCTACAATTATGTGAGCATGGGCATGGTTCTCAATTTCGGCAAATTCTCCGGCGCTTTCAGATACAAGATACTGAAGCCTATGTTCGTCAATTTCCTGATGGCGACGAACGTGTTCGATATGCCCGCATCCCTGTTTACCCGTTATCTGGAGTTCTTCGATATAGAAGTTGCAACACCAATGCAGACATGGGACCAAGGCACGCGGCGAATCTACGAAGAGTTGTCAGCCGGTTTTCAGGGAAAAATCTACTTGGATCGCCCAGTCCGCAAAGTGTACCGGAATGCGTCTGAAGTCGTGGTAGAGGATGAAAACGGCGACAGGGAAGTGTTCGACGCCATCATTTTCGCATGCAATGCCAACCAGACGCTGATGATGCTGGACAAGCCGACATTTCTGGAGAGTTTCCTCCTTTCTTCGATCCGCTACGAGAGTGAGTTGCACAACCATACCGTCGTTCACTCGGACGCGTCCGTTCTTCCCGACAACGAGGCGCAGCCGCTGGGCACACGCAGCAACCATATCGAGCAATATGGTGCGAGGCCCGACAATTACGAAATCACCTACATCATGCACAACCAGCAACCTTGGGCGAAGCGGTCGGACAAACCCTGCCTTGTGACCTACAATCCGATCCATCCGATCAATAAGGACAAGATCGTCGGGAAATGGTGGTTCCAGCATGTCGTGCATGACGTGCGCCATGTGGTATTATTGATCCCACTGTTCCGTTTCATCCAAGGCAAGAGGCGGAGTTGGCATTGCGGCGCCCATACGCTGATAAACAGTCAGGAAACCTGCTTCGTGACCGGACTGGCGGCGGCGAGGCAGATCGGCGCGGACTATCCGCTCCAGGCTCCCGAAGCGCGCAAGTGGTTCAACTTCTACGGGCGCATGATGTATGGCTGGCGCTTCAAGAAGGCGTAATCGGAGGCACGCCGCGTCAACCGCCGGGCACCTCTACTCTAGCAGGCTGCGGAAGAACGCGGCGAGTTGTGATTCTTACACGCGACTTTGGGCATGACCATGTCGGTCGGATCGATTTGTTCGCAGTGTACGGGGCGGCGGATTTCGGCGCAGCGACGCGGACCTGCGGACGGGAAGCCTCACCGGCCGCGGCGTCCGCGTGACAGAACGCCCGACGGGGGCCCTGCACCGGGTCCCAGCGGTCATGGCAGCAGCCCTCAACAGCTTCGGCAGGCGGATCAGGTCGTAGGCCGCAAGCGCCAGGGTGAACTGCCAGTCGACCCGCGCCAGTCCGCGATGGTGGGTCTTCGAGAGGCGCGCCACCGTCTTCAACCAACCGAAGACCTCCTCGATCCATTTGCGATTAACCTGGCTCGCCGCCATTTCCTCGCCGATGTTCGAGCGTCGGCCCGCAGCACTGCGGGCCACATACGATTCAACGCCGAAGGCCTTGCAGGTCCTGACGAACGCCGCCGTGTCATAAACCTCGTCCGCTCCCGGCGCATCACCATGACCTCGCCCGCCAGACATTCCGCCTGCCTCTTCGCCCGGCTCGCCAAGCCGTCCACCACCAGCCCGTTACGGTTCAAGGTGAGATGAGGACACCTGTTGGTCGCGCCGCGACGATTGCGATCTTGCCGATCCGGATATGCAACTCCGCTCTGGCGAACGGAACAATGGGGTAAGCTTCGCCCATGGTGGCGACGGTGTTCAACCTGACCTCGGCTTCCTCGACGGTGCATTACTTCCGCCGCGAGGGGTATGGGCTCGGCACGCCGGCGAACGACCCCGGAACAGGTCCGGGGCAGGCTCCCGGATACCCGGAACAAGTCCGGGCACTGTCCGGGGCAGGCGACGAGGCCGGCGACTACTACGCCCGCAAGGGCGACGAGCACCGGAAGGCGAGCCGGTGGCGGGGCAGCGGCGCCGTGGCGCTGGGGCTGACCGGCCATGTCGAGCCGGGCGAGTTCCGTCGGGTGCTGCAGGGATACATTCCGGGCACGGACATCCGGCTGGGCCGGCTCCGTGACGGCGAGCACGAGCACCGTCCGGGTGTGGACATCACGCTGTCGGCGCCGAAGTCGGTATCGCTGGAGGCGCTGCTGGGGGGACCGGGCGCGGCCAGGACGATGCGCGCGCACGATGCGGCCGTCCGCGCGACGCTGGATTTCATCGAGACGCGGCTGCTGCGGACCCGGCGCTGGAGCCGTGAGGAGCGTCGCTCGGTGCAGGTGAACGCGCCGGCGCTGGTGGCGGCGACCTTCCGGCACATCACGAGCCGCAACAACGACCCGCAGCTTCACACCCATTGCGTGGTCGCGAACATGACGCGCGACGGGGAGCAGTGGCGGAGCGCCGAGATCGGCCTGCTGCGCCGGTCGGAGAAGCTGATCGGGGCCTTCTACCGCAACGAGCTGGCGCACCGTCTGCGCCGGGAGGGCTTTGCGCTGCGTCCGTCGATGATCGGGCGGGTTCCGGGGTTCGAGATATCGGGCTGGCCGCGTGCGGTGCTGGAGGCGTTCTCGAGCCGCCGGCGGCAGATCGTGAAATACATTTGGGAGAAGGGCTGGCGCTACAATGCGCGGACGGCTCAGGCGGCGACGCTGGCGACGCGGGCGCGCAAGAACGAGCCGCGCCGGGCGGAGCTGGAGGCGCTCTGGCAGGCGTTTGCCGACGAGCACGGCCTCGCCAAGCGCACGCTCCGGAAGATCGGGGTGCGCCGCCCGGAGCCGCCGACGGCGCTGGAGATCGCCTGGCGGGCGCTGGAGCAGCTGGAAGAGCGCGCATCCGTGTTCCCGGTGAGGGACGCGCTGGCGCTGGCGCTCGCGCATTCGCCCGGCCTCTACCGGCTTGAGGAGATCGAGGGCGCCTTTGCCGAGCTTCGACGGGACAAGCACCTGCTGCCGGCGATCCGTCGCGGTGTGGGCGAGGCGTGGACGACGGCGCGGGCGGCCAATGCCGAGCGCGAGGTGCGCGAGCGCACGCTGGGCAGCGCCGGCGCGGTCAGGCCGCTCGCCCGGGGTCCCGTCCCCGAAGGGGCCCTGGAGGGCCTGACCGAAGGCCAGCGCGAGGCGGTGCGGCTGATCCTGGAGAGCCGGGACCGGGTGATCGGGGTGCAGGGCTATGCCGGCACCGGCAAGACGACGATGCTGCGCCGGGCCGTGTCCTGCATGGCAGAAAGGCGTGTGCTGGGCCTGGCGCCGTCCGCGTCTGCCGCCCGGACGCTCTCGCGCGAGACGGGCCTCGCCTGCCGGACGCTGCAATGGTTCCTCACGCGCTGCGAAGAGGTGTCGGACGGGGTAGCGGACGCAAGGACGCTCGCCGCGCTGAGAGCGCGCTACCGGGGCGCGGTGGTGGTGGTGGACGAGATGTCGCTGGCCGGCACGGCGCAGGCGCGCGCGCTGCTCAGGATCGCGGACCGTCTGGAGGTGGCGCGTCTGGTGCTGGTGGGCGACAGCCGGCAGCTGCGCGGCGTGCAGGCGGGCCAGCCCTTCCGTCAGATGCAGCAGGCGGGCATGGCGGTGGCGGAGATGGATGAGCTCCGCCGGCAGCAAAACCCGGACCTGCTCGCCGCCGTGCAGGACATGATCGAGGGCGAGCCGGGCGAGGCGCTGGAGCGTCTTGGAGGCAACCTGCGGGAACTGCCGGCAGAGGAGATCGCCCGGATAGCGGCCGCGCTCTGGCTCAGGCTCTCGCCCGAGGCACGGGCCGGGACGGCGCTGCTGGTGCCGACGCGCGCGCTGAGGGCCGAGGTCGAGGAGGCGGTGCGCGAAGGTCTCGAAGCCGAGGGCGCCCTGCATGGGTCCTCCATCGAGATCGAGACGTTCGTGCCGCTCAACCTGACGCGCACCGAGGCGGGCGACCCGCGCAACTGGCGAGAGGGCGACATCGTGCTCTTCAACCGCGAGCGCAAGAACTACCGCATCGCCAAGGACGACGCCTGCACGGTGATGGAGGTCGAGGAGGACCGGGTGATCCTCGCCCATCCCGACGGCCGGCCGCGCCACCTGAAGCCCGATGGCGACCTGCGCTACCGGCTCGACCTGTTCGAGGCGAGAACGCTCACCATCCGCGAAGGCGAGCGGCTGCGCTGGACGCGCAACGACCGGGAGCGCGGCTTCGTCAACGGGGACCGGGTGGAGGTCATGGAGATCCGCGGCGGGTCGCTCCGCATGCGCCTCTCGGACGGACGCGAGGTGCTGCTCGCCCCGGACGACCCGCAGCTGCGCCATCTTGCCTATGCCTATGCGTCCACCGTGCATGCCGCCCAGGGCCAGACGCATGACCGGGTGATCGCGGTGCTGGACACGGGCGCGGGGCCGCTGGTGAACCAGCAGACGCTCTATGTGCAACTCAGCCGCGCGCGGGAGGAGGCGGTGGTGCTGACCGACAACCGCGAGCAGCTTGTGGAGACGCTGGAGGCGAACACGGGCGAGCGGCTGACGGCGCTGGAGGCCATCGGCGAGGAGGTCGAGCCGCGCGCGCCGAAGAAGCGGGCGGTCTCCGGGGAGACGGCGACGGCGTTCCTGGACGGGCTGCGCGCGGAGCGCGAGCGCCACGCCGAAGCGGAGGCGGCCCTGCGCCGGCTGGCGGAGGCCGAAGCGGCGCACATGGCGGCGCGGGAGGCGGCAGAGAAGGCCGAAGGCGCCTTCACCGCCCTGCCGGCGGTGGCGGTCGACAACAAACAGACCCTTCGGGACCGCCTCGCGGCGGCCGAAGCTGCGCAGGAAGCGGCGCATGAGGTCGTCGCCGCCGCCCATGCGGTGCTGGCGGCAGCGGAGGCGGCGGACCGCACCCCGCCGCTCGACGATGCCGCGATGGAGGCCGCGAAGACGGACGAAGCCGAGGCCGGAACGCGCCTCGATGTATACCGGTCGCTGGAGACGGCCGTGTCGGCAGCCGACGAAGCGTCGAAACGGCTAGCGCCCGAAGGCGCACTCCTGGACGAAGATATCGACGAGGCTTCGAGGGCGCGCCATGGCGCCGCCGCCCAGGAAGCGACCGTCGCCTTCGAAGCCCTCGCGAAAAAGGCGCAGGCGGCGGGCGAGGCCGCGCTGGCTGCGGACGCGCGGGAAAAGGCTTCGGAGCTCGGGCTGGCGGCGCTGCACTGGAGCTACAAGCTGGCGAGCGGCCGGTTCGCGGTGGCGTGGCGGGCCGAACGGAACATGGCGCCGCCGCGAACCGAGCAGGACGTGCAGAACTGGCGGGACCTGCGCGAGCGGCAGGCGGACGCGCGGACCGAGGCGGCGGCCGCGGCCGAGGAGATCGCGGCGGCGGCCGCGCCGGGGAACGCGGACGTGGCGGCCCAATGGCGCGAGCGGGCCTGGGAATACCGCAGGCAGGCCGGCGCGATGCGCGGCGCGCTGGCGGAACTGGACGATCTGGAGACGCTCGTGCGGACCGCGGAAGCCGCGCCGGACGACGGGCCGGCATGGTGGGCGGCGGCCAAGGCGGCGGAGACGTTGCTGGAGGACTCGGGCCTCGCGTTCCGGAGGGAGGCGGTGGCCGCCGCCGTCAGGGTGGAGACGCGGCGGAGCGCGGTCCGGGAACGGTATGACGACCTGACCGCGCTATGGGACAATTTCCAGAAGGGCCTCCGGGCGCAGGGGAAGGTCGCGTTCGCGGAGGAGCACGCCGGGACGTTTCTCGAGGTGGCCCGCGACCTGCTCGGCAACCCGCACCTCGACGACGGGGCGAAGGAGGAACTCCGGGCGGTCCTGCAGGAGTGCGAGGAGGTGCAGCCGCAGGTCGCCCGGCGCGGCGAGGCGGCGGCAGCGCAGTGGGACGATATCCTCGCCCGGGCAAAGGCGCAGAGGCTGCGGCCATACGCCCTGCCGGAGAGCGCGGCCGTCGTCGGGGAGATGCGCCGTCTCGCCACCAACCATCCGGAGCATCTGACGCCGGAACGCGAGAAGGCGTTCAGGGACATCGTCGTCGGACACGACCGCCACGAGAAGCGCCAGCGGGAGTTGCGCCAGGGCCTTTCCGAGGGCCGCGGCAGAGGCCTGTGAACCGGACGCTGGCGGCGGGCCCCGCCCGGACGGCGGGAAGCAGTTCGGCAGCAGGTTCATGTCATCGCCTTTTCTTGCCGTGAATGCGAACGCCGCCGGCGTGGCGCCGTCGTCCCGCCCCTACGGACCGGAGCGCCGGAGCCGCGCCGGCCTTCACCGCCGGCGCGCATCGAGGCGCTTCATGAACTTTTCGTGCTCT
Organism: Alphaproteobacteria bacterium; assembly: GCA_022821735.1. Classification (GTDB taxonomy): domain Bacteria; phylum Pseudomonadota; class Alphaproteobacteria; order Bin95; family Bin95; genus Bin95. Next base: position 13,609 of record JAJECZ010000392.1, read on the forward strand.
TCCCGCCGCATCATGCTGGCGATCATGTGCTCCTGATGTTTGCGCTCCCAGCGCGCGGCGCGTTTGTCCATGTCGCGGCCCCACCGATTGAGCTCCCGGAGGACGGCGGCGACCATGGCGACATAGAGGAGGAGAAGGCCGGCCACGAGGATGAAGAATATCTGCATCTTTGCTGAGGATGCCGCCACGGCAGCCGCGAATATCGCGACATATTCCATGGCGGGACTCCTTCCCTTCAGTTGTCGGTTGCCAGCTGGCGCGGCGCCCCGCCCGCCTGCCAGAGGCCGGCCGGCACCGCAAAGCCGCCCGGTCCGGGCCCTCCGGCCGCGGCCGCCAGCAGGGCGTCGAGCCTCTCCACCTTCCGGGCCGGTTTCGGCGCTAACCCGAACGCGTCCAGCGCCAGCAGATGGCGGAACAGGCAGGCGTTCACGGGCGGCGGCAAGCTGTGGCTCACCCAGAGATACAGGCCCGAGGGTCTCCCCTTGCCGCTGACGCGCAGCCCGGTATTGGCGTAGAAGGTCCCGTCCGGGGACCTGACGCGCGGGATGGCAGAGGCGTGGCTGCCGAACAGGCGCTCCAGCCGGCGGTGCAGCAGGCGGCGGCCCGTCCCCGTCAGCTTGCCGGCATACTGGTAGCCGGTGGTCACGGCGAACCCGTCGCGGTTCTCGTCCTCGCCGCCGGTCAGCACGGGCTGCCCGCCGCCCTTCAGCAGGTGGGCGAAGACGCTGTCGAGCAGCTCCCGGTGGAACTCGGCCGCCGCCCGCATCCCGTCGCGCATCTCCGCGCTGCCGTCGTCCCGGTCCGGGCGCGGCTCGAAGACCCAGCGCGTCTCGTTGAGCCCGCCCTCCCTGCCGTCGATGCGGAACTCGTAGTCGAAAAGCGTGCAGACCAGTCTCAAGGCGTCGGCCTCCCTCCGGCATTTGCGGTCCGGTTCACCATCCGTTGCGCTGCCCTTTTGATTGCGATAACATCGTTATCGCTTTTACGATAGCACACGGCCGGAGCGAACGCCATGCCCGAGGAAACGACCGCGAACCGCCTGGCACCCGTGCCATCCCGGGAGGCGTGGTTCGCCGGGATCGAGAGCGGCCACAACCGCAGGGGCTATCTGCGCGATGTCGGGGAGTTCATGGACCATGCGGGCCTGCGCGAACCGGAGGAGCTGCGGGAGGCGGCGCCGGAGCAGGTGGAGGACTGGCGCGAGGCATTGCTTGCGCGCCCGCTCAGGCCGGCGACCGTGCGCCGCAAGCTCTCGGCGCTCTCCTCGCTGTTCGACGACCTGCTCGCCAGGGGCGCGGTGGAGGCCAACCCGGTCAGGGGCGTCGGGAGGCCGGTGGACGAGGAAGGCAGGCATGCGGCGCCGGTGCTGACCGGCGAGCAGGCGCGCCGGCTCCTCGACGCGCCGCCCGAGGGCACGATCAAGGGCCTTCGCGACCGGGCCATCCTCGCCGTCCTGCTCTGCCAGGGGCTGACGCGCGAGGAGCTCTGCGGGCTGAGCGTGAGCGATCTCGTCGGCATGGACGGACGACCCTGCCTGAAGGTTGATGGCAACCGGGGCCGGATGCGCATCGCCGCGCTGCATCCCGAGGCGGAGCAGCGGATCGGGGACTATCTCCACCGGGCGGGCCACGGACGGGACCCCTCCGCTCCGCTCTTCCGCCCGGTGGCCAACAATCGCGGCGGCGGCAGGCTCGACCGCGCGCTCGATCCGGGCTCGGTCTACAGCAATGTGGTGCGCTACCACGCGGACCGCGCCGGTCTCACGCGCGAGGTCGAGGGGCTGTGCGCGCATTCGCTGAGGGCGACGGCGGCCGCGACCGCGCTGCATGACGGCGCGCGGCCCGAGGCGGTCCGGGACTGGCTCGGGCACACCAACCTCGCCGCGACCCTGCGCTACTACCGCCCGCCGGCGAGCGACCTCGTCAGTCCGACCTTCCGCATCTCCTATCCGAAGCCCGAACCCATGCGGGAGGAGCTCGAACTGCCCGCGTTCCTCACGGAGGGGCTCACCGGGGCGGCGGCCGGGGACGACCGCCGCAATGCCGCCGCGCCATCCGGGCGCGCCGAGCGGGCGAGCTGACGACGATCTTCAACCGCTTCGACCTCCCGCGCAGGAGCTTTCCTCACATGGCAACCGAGGCGGCGGCCGAGGCGATCCGCATTGTCAACGAACAGCTGGTCCGCTCGCCCCGCTATATCGAACTGGCCCGCGCCAAGCGCTGGAACGGCGTGTTGCCACCACGATGCTCGACGCCGGAGCCACACCGTTGCTGTCGCTGAAGTGACAGGCCATTGAAGCGCCGGGATGCGGATGACGGCAGTCGCCCGGTCTTCGTCCCGGCGCATTCCGGGATATTGCCAGGGAGACCGCGCCATGCCCCCTGCCTTCGACGTCGAAGACCCTCCAATCCGGCTTTCCGTCCTCGTCGAACGCGCCGAACGGGGAGAAGACATCGTCCTCTCCCGCAACGGCGTTCCCCGCGCCCGTATCGTGCCCCTGCGCCCTCCCATTACCCACACGATCGAGGCCATCCTCAGGGAACGCTCCCGGCGCCGCCCCTCCACCGTCGCCGAGAATCGGCTCGCGCGAGACAAGGGCCGCCGTTAATTTCCGGGGACTTCACCCGGAGGCATGAAAGGTCCGGCACGAGGCACACGGACTATCCGGCCGGGCGCCGCGCGCCCGCCTCGCCGAACGCAAGGGAGAAACGTCATGGGGGTCAATATCGAAGACATCATCGCACAGCTTGACCCGGAGCTTCGCCGGGAGATCGAGGAACTGTCCGCGGAATTCCTTGCCGAGGAAAGGACGCGGCGCGACCTGCGCAAGGCCCTCAGGCGCGCCAAGGTCCGCACGGCGCGCGAGCTCGGCATCGGATGGGCCGATGTCTCGCAGCTGGAACGACAGGCCGACCTGCTGCTCTCGACCTTGCGCGACGCGGTCGAGGCCATGGGCGGAACCCTTTCGCTCTCCGTCAGCTTCCCCGACCGGCGCCCGGTCGAGCTCTCGGACATGGCCGGGTATGAAGCCCGGGATTGATGCGGACCACGCCGCGCCGCCCGCCCGGCAGCGCCCGGGACGGAGAGTCTTCGTATCGTCGTTCGCGAATGTTGGCGGGCTGGGACTGCGACACTCAAGTTCTGCCGCTCGCTTCCTACCGGCAAGCAGAGGAGCGTGAACCATGCGCACCTTCACAGCAGTCATCCAGCGATGCTCCGACACTGGTTTCCATATCGGTTACGTCCCCGGTCTCGCCGGCGCTCACGCACAGGGCGAGACTCTCGATGAACTCAGCGCCAACCTCGTCGAAGTCCTCGCGCTGATACTGGAGGACGGCGAGCCCGCCTTCGATGAAGAGGCCGGCCGCGCGAGAGATTTCAATGAAACGACAGACTGAAACAATACAACCAAATAATATCATATACCGTAAATGTGATCTTATTTGACTGTTATTACGGAATATATTAGGATCACTATACAAAATACCTACAAAACAATTCCATGACATCATATAATCGATCTATCTGTATCATGCAAAGGTGCGGTTCCGCCTTCGCAACCCGTCACCCGCCGCGCCGGATCCGCTCTGCGGCGCGTTGAGCGATGGCGGCGGCACGTTCGGGGCCGGTGACCGGGGCCAGCAGGGACTGCATCTCGTCCAAACGTCCCGCCCGCGCCATCTCGTCGAGACGCGCCTCGAACAGCATGGCGACCATTGCGGCAAGGCCCGGCGTGGAGCCGCCGGCGGGGCCGAGCAGCTCCGACAGCGCTGTCTCCGCGCGGACCGCCGCCCCTTGCATCTCCCGCTGCTGTGCTTCGTCCAGCGCCAGGGCATGACCCTGCTTCTCGTCCGCGGACCCGTCGCGCTTCAGCACCCGATCCACGACAAAGCGCGAGACCGGCTTGCCCGCCTGCTCCGCAAGTTCGTGCATCCGCAACCATTGCAGCGGCTTGCAGGAGATCGAATGCGGGACCGACCGATCCTCGGGAGCCTTCATCCCGGACCCTCCCCGAACAGGTCCGGCAGGTCCCGCCGGGCGTCGGAGCCGCGACGGGGCGATCCCGCATTTCCGGATTTCGCCGCCCCATGGTTCCTCTGCCGGGCTTGGAGGTCGCGCCACAGGAACGCGAGCGCCTCACCCAGGGTCACGTCGGACCCGGGCAGGAGATCGCGCAGGAGACCCTCCGACAGCGACGCCAGGCGAACCGTCCGGTCATGCAGGTCCCGCTGCTCGTCAGCCGTCAGCGCCAGCCGGCAGTCCTCGCCCAGGACCTCCCTGACGATGAAGGGCGAAGTCTTCATCTCCGCTTCCAGCGCCAGCGCCTGCATCGCCCGCCAGTCCGACCGCTTGCAGGTGATGCAATACTGCCGCGCGCCGCTCATGTCAGTCCTCCCTCTCGTCGTCCGCCACCGACGCTTCCGCCTCCTCCACCAGGCCCTGCCAGGCGACGCCTCTGCCTTCGTCCTCGAACCGCATCCGCTCGGCCAGCACCAGGATGCGCAGGTCCACCGCGGCGCGCCGCTGCACCGCCAGGGGCAGGACCTCGGCACGCTCCGCAGCCGGCTCCGAAGGAGCGAGCCCGCGCTCGATGAGGAAGTCCGAGACCGACCTGCCGGTCTTGCGGACGCGTGCGCGGATCAGGCGCCAGTCGCTGTCCCTGGCCATCACCGAGCGTGGTTTTTTCCTGCCGTCATCCTCTGCCATGGCGCCTCTCCAACCGGGTGACCCAAGAGTGATGCATCAATGTGGTATCAATGTTCATTTCGAATGACGGTCCACATATCCTTGTCTTATGCCAGAATGGCGTGATTCACGCCAATATTGCAATACAAACTCCCCAATCTGTCAATGAAGAGCCATCTTCCCAAAATGCTCTACAACCACAAGGCCGATACAAGGGCCTTGCAATGAGCTCCGTATGCCTTATTATACCTCAATATACGAGGAAAGCAGCGCTTCGATCAACAAGCATGCCTACAAGGCTAAAATCGTCTTTGTCTGGCACACCACGCCGGCGACTTCTGGACGCTGACTCCGGCTCACTGGCTTGCGCACCAGCGCAGCGACGCGGAAAAGAGCACCGCAAGCCAGTTCATCAGGACGCGCATCAGCGAGGCCATCTTCACCGACACGATTCCCGATCCGAGGGACGTGATCGTCATTTGCCTTGTCAACACCTGCGACGTCTTTCGCTTCATATTCGAACTCGACGAGCAGGCGGAAGCGCGGATCGGGCTCATCTGCAGGATGGACCTGATCGGTCGCTCCATAGCCGAGGCGGTCGAACAGAACATTGCCAGCCCGACGGGCCGCCCCTCGGCCCTGTCCCGGCGCATACCGCAGGTTCCGCTGCATCGTCTGCTGTTGAATCCGCACGCGCGCAAGGGCCATCTTCCTGCGCTCTTCGCAGACCTTGCGAAAGAGTATGGCCCAGTGTTCCAGATAAAGCTGCCGACGGCCAAACCCAAGACCTTCCTTGCCGGGGCGTCGGTCAACCGGTGGGCACACAAGAGCGGGCGGATGCACCTGAGGGCGGGGGGCTATTTTGCCGGCTTCGAGAACGTCTTCGGCGCGTCGGGTGTATTGCCTTCGCTTGACGGTGGCGATCACTTCCGGCTTCGCAAGGCCATGTCGCCGGCCTATTCGCGCGAACGGCTGGCCGGCCAGCTTGGCCAGCTCTTCCGCCTTGTCCGCAAGTTCATGGCGACCTGGACGGTCGGGGAGACCTACCAGGCAAGGTCCCTGTGCCGAGCCATGGTCAACGAGCAGATTTCGTCTCTCCATGTCGGGGTCGATACGCAGGACCTGATCGACGATCTGGTCACTTACAAGGAGCGCGCGCTCAGCGTCCATATCATAAAGATCATGCCCGAATTCACGCTGAAGACCCCGGGCATGAAACGCCGGGCGAAAGCCATTGACGAGATGCTGGAACGGGTCCGGCGCGTTCACACGCCCGCCCAGCGCGCCGGTTGCCCGCGGAACCTTGCAGACGACGTGCTGAGCCTGAATGTGAGCGATCCGCAACTGGTGCCGGAATCGAACCTGCGATTCGCCCTGACGGCGACGGGGCTAACCAGCGTGTATTTCGGCGATATGCTGAGCTTCGCGATTTACGCCATGATTTCGCAGCCCGAGATCCACGAAAGAATCCGAAGCGAAGCGGACGCCCTGTTCGACAACGGCGATCCGGACGGCGAGGCCTTCACCCTGGCCGCCACCGATGTCACTCATCGCTTCCTTCAGGAATGTCTGCGTATGTATCCGGTCATCGCGATGTCCGTGCGCGATGTGGTGAACTCCTGTGTGGTCGAGGGGCACGAATTGCCGGTCGGGTCACGGGTCTATATCGCTCAGACGGCCTCGCACTACATGGACGACGTGTTTCCCGACCCGTTCTCGTTCGATATCGACCGCTACCTGCCTCCAATCAGCGCGCACCGCAGTTTCGGATTTGCGCCGTACGGACTGGGCACGCATACCTGTCTCGGCATCCGGCAGGCGCTTCTGCAAATGACGGTCAACATGATGATGATCGCGCATTACTTCACGATATCGGCGTCTCCATCCAACTATGAGCTTCGGTTCAACCCGGTTCCGTCGATGAAGCCGACGAAGAAGCTGAAATTCCACATCGCCGGGCAGAGACGCGAACTGCCTGCCTGATGAGCGCGGGCCGGCTCGTTCGCTACCGCGCCCGTTTCAGCGCCGTGCGGGTGAAGTCTCCGAGGTCGAGGTCGGTCCCGAACTCGTAGTCTGACCAGTCCAGCACGGTGCTCTTTCCCGTGAGGTGGTTGGTCATCGTGATCTTGCTGCTTCGCCAGAAGCGGTCGAGATATTTGTTGTAGCCTTCCACGACCATCGTCTTGAGATGCGCATCCCTGCGGTCGAAGAACTGGATCTGCATGGTGCGCAGCTCCTCCCGGTCCAGCCAGACCAGCTGGCGCGAGTATCCCGAGTCCCGGCCGACGGGGATACGTTCGGAGACGGTGCATTCGAGGTCGCCGCATGGCTCGCTACGCAGAAGCCGGTGGGTGAATTTCTCGACCTCGGGGGTACCCAGGTCCTCGTAGGAGAACTCGCTGCCCATGAAGGAGCCCGACTGGTTGGAGGAACTGATGCGCTTGACCCGTTTCAGAGCGGGGAGATAGAGCCACTGGTCGTCGGCCTCCTCCTTGTGGGCGTGGACGAGAAACGCCGTTCCCCTGACATCGCGCGGCCGGTCGAACACGAACAGGGTCCGGTCGCCGTCGTCCTCCACCTCGATGACCTTCAGGCGGACTTCGCGCTTGCTCTCCTGGCCCCGCTTGTTGCGGAGGGTCATGGTCATGCCTGCGACGAAATTGCCGAAGCCCTTCTGCCGTTCGCGGGCGTCCGTCGCGATCCTGAGCCCGGCTTCCTCGGCGCTTTCTGCCGCCAGGACAGCGGGCCAGGCGAGGATCGCGAGCAGGAGCCCGAACAGCACAGGCTGCGGGCGGGAGAGAAATGCGCGAATCACCGTTTCCTCCTGTCGGCGGCTGGGGTGCGTGCGCCCTCGCCGAAGCCTTTTCCCGCAGGATAGCACAATGCGCCCGGCTAGCCGGCTTCCCGCCGCAGCCGTTCCCTGATCTGTTCGCTCGTTTCCTTCGTCCCGTCGAGCACCATCAGCAGGGGCGGGAGGAACAGGAAGTCCGCTAGGAGGGCGATGATGACCGTCATGCCCGCCAGCAGCCCGAGCGCCTGGTTACTCACCAGACCCGACGCGCCGAACACCATGAAACCCAGTCCGAACACGATGGTCGTCGCCAGCAGCGCCTTGCCCACCGAGCGGAAGGCGGACTGCACGGATTCGGACGGCAACAGCCCGTTCTTCCTGGCGGCTACATATTTGGTCATGAAGTGGATCGTGTCGTCGACGATGATGCCGAACGCGATCGCGGTGACCACCGAGGCCGCGATGCCGACCTCGCCCACCAGATAGCCCCAGAGGCCCATCGCCATGGCGGCCGGGACGAAATTGGGAAGCAGGCTGATGACGCCGAGCCGCACGCTCCTGAAGACGAGCAGCAACAGCAAGGAGACGATGGCCATCGCGATGAAGGTGCCAAGCAGCATGCCTTCGATGTTTCTCTGGATCGACTGGGCCCCGACGACCGCGACCCCGGTGGCGCCGGTTTCCATGCCGGGGGCGTTCTGCCCGAGCCATGCCTGCGCGCGCT
>JAJECZ010000215.1 GCA_022821735.1 Alphaproteobacteria bacterium
AAGTTCGGCCGAGAGCGAGAGCCCCTGCGCCAGCAGGGCGGCCATCAGCCCCATCGCCAGCGAGCCCAGCACGTTGACGACCATCGTGCCTGCCGGGAAGCCCGCGCCGAGCAGCCGCGTTACCTGCACGACCATGAGCCAGCGCGCGAGCGCGCCCAGCGCCCCGCCGGCGGCGACCGCCAGCCAGAGGCTCATCCCTGCCGCCGCCTGGCCCAGACGGCCAGCCGCTCCGCGATGTCCGCCTCGGCGCCGCGCCCGTCGGGCCGGTAGAACTGCTGCCGCGCCATGCCGTCCGGGAAGTAGTTGACGCCGGCGAAAGCATCCGGGGCGTTGTGGTCGTAGGCATAGCCCTCGCCGTAGCCGAGGTCCTTCATCAGCCGGGTGGGCGCGTTCAGGCTGTGCATCGGCGGCATGAGCGACCCGGTCTCGCGCGCCGAGCGCATGGCCTCGCCGAAAGCGGCATAGGCGGCGTTCGACTTCGGCGCCGTCGCCAGATGCAGCACCGTCTGGGCCAGCGCAAGCTCGCCCTCAGGGCTGCCGAGCCGCTCATAGGCTTCCCAGCCGGCAAGCGCGGCGGGCAGCGCCGCCGGGTCCGCCAGCCCCACATCCTCCGAAGCGAAACGGACCAGCCGGCGGGCGATGTAGCGGGGGTCCTCGCCGCCGTCGAGCATCCGCGCAAGCCAGTAGAGCGCGGCGTCCGGGTCCGAGCCGCGCAGCGACTTGTGCAGCGCGCTGATGAGATTGTAGTGGCCCTCGCGGTCCTTGTCGTAAACCGGCGCCCGGCGCTGCGCGACGCGGGCAAGGCCGGCCGCATCGAGCACCGGCCCGCCGGCCACCTCCTCGCCGAGGTTAAGCAGGTAGCGCCCGTCGCCGTCCGCCAAGGCCTTGAGCGCCGTGCGCGCGCCTTCGTCCAGCGGCAGCGGCGCACCCAGGCTCGCCTCCGCCCGCTGCAACAGGGTTTCCAGCCCGTCCTCGTCGAGCCGACGCAGCACCAGCACCTGGACGCGGGAGAGCAGCGCCGCGTTCAGCTCGAAGGACGGGTTCTCCGTCGTCGCACCGACCAGCACCACCGTGCCGTTCTCGACCCAGGGCAGGAAGCCGTCCTGCTGGGCGCGGTTGAAGCGGTGGATCTCGTCCACGAACAGCATGGTGCCGCGGCCCTCCTCGCGCCGCTGCTCCGCTTCGGCGAAGATCTTGCGCAGGTCGGCTACGCCCGAGAAGACGGCCGACAGCGCCGTGAAATGCAGGTTCGCGGCGCCCGCCAGCAGGCGCGCAATGGTGGTCTTGCCGCAGCCGGGCGGCCCCCAGAAGACAAGCGAAGCGAGCCGCCTGCCCGCCAGCATCCGCCCGACCGCACCGTCCGGACCCAGCACATGGTCCTGCCCGACGACTTCATTCAGCGACGCCGGGCGGAGCCGGTCGGCCAGAGGGCGCGGCGCCTCGTCGGCAAGCCCGGCCGCATGGAACAGCGAATCGGTCATCGGAAGACCGTCGTCAGCGAACGTCCGCCGCGCCAGATGGAAATGCGCCACGGACGGTCGCCGGCCCGGAGAATTGCCTCCGCATCGGCCGTGCTCCCCGGCTCCTGCCTGTCGATGCTGCGGAGCAGGTCTCCCGGCCGGAAACCGTGCCGCGCGGCCGGCGAGCCGCGCGCAATTTCGACGATCGCCACACCGGAGTCGGGGCCGTGAAACGCGAATTCCTCGATCACCGCAGGGGAGAGGTTGACGATGTCCGCTCCCGCGAGCGGGTGCCGTCCCGTCAGCCGCCTGCGGTCCCGCAGCGGTGTCTCCGGCGGCAATTCGACCGGAACGGAGAGGGCCGTCTCCTCGCCCCGCCGGAGGATTCCGAACTCGGCCCTGCCGCCCGGCCGGAGCGTCGTCATCCGGAAGCGCAGCGCCGCCCTGTCGAGCACCGGGTGCCCGTCTATCGACAGGATCACATCGCCCCGCGCCCCGCCCGCGCGCGCGAACGGCCCGTCGGCGCGCGCGCCCTTGACCAGCAGTCCGCCCGGTCGGGAAAGGCCGACTGCCTCGGCGAGGTCGGGCGTTACCGGCTGGCTCTCGATGCCGAGCCACGGGCGCACCATCCGCCCGCCGCGCCGGGCGCTTCCGACCATGACGCGCACGAGGTTGGACGGGATGGCGAAACCGACGCCGTGCGAACCGCCGCTGCGCGAGAAGATTGCTGTATTCACGCCGATCACCTCGCCGCTGAGATTAACCAGCGCGCCGCCTGAATTGCCCGGATTGATGGCGGCGTCCGTCTGGATGAAATAGCCGGGGCCGCGGACTGAGGGGCCGGTGCGCGCCAGCGCCGAGACGATGCCGGACGTCACCGTCTGGCCGACGCCGAAGGGATTGCCGATCGCCAGCACGAGGTCGCCGACTTCGAGACCATCGGAATCACCCAGCACGGCCGGCCGGAGCGTCTCGCCGTTGAGTTCGGCCCGGAGAAGGGCGAGGTCGCTGCGTTCGTCGGAAGCCACGACCTTTGCCGGAAACTCGCGCCGGTCGGCGAGCACGACCTTGATTGCGCCGGCGTTCTCGATGACGTGGTGGTTGGTCACGATCAGCCCGTCCGTGCCGACGACCACGCCGGAGCCGAGCGAGTTCTGTGCCCGCTGCCGCCGCCGGTCGCCGAAATCGAAGAAGCGGCGGAAGAACGGGTCGTCGAGGAACGGGAAGCCGGAAAAGGGGGTCCTGCGCTCCACCCGGCGTCCGGAAGCGAAGATATTGACGACCGCCGGCCTGACGGCGCGTACGACCGGGGCGAAGGAGAGCCGCACCTGTTCGGCCGAGTCCGGCAGGGCAGTGCGGGACTCATGCGCGCCCGCCGGCTGGAAGGCCAGCAGCATCGCCGCCAGAATCCATGGCATGAAGGTCGGGCGGCGCAT
>JAJECZ010000121.1 GCA_022821735.1 Alphaproteobacteria bacterium
GCGAAGGCGCAGCGCGAGGTCGCGCTGCTGAACGCGCAGGTGGCCGCGCTTCGCGACCAGCTTGCCGAGCTCTCGGCGCTGCTGGACAGCGCCGAGGAGCGGGACAGGGCGGCCGGGGTGCGGATCCAGGAGCTGGGGAGCCGGCTCAACCGGGCCCTGGCGCAGGTCGCCGCGGAGCAGAGGCGGCGCGCGGAGGCGGAGAGGCAGCGCGCGGAGATGGAGGCGGCGGAGGCGGAGCGCCTGCGGCGCGAGAAGGAGGCGCTGGGCGAGGAGGTCGTCGACCTCGCCGCCTACCGGTCGGAGTTCTTCGGGACGCTGCGGCGGGTGCTGGGCGACCGGGAGGGCGTGCGGATCGTCGGCGACCGGTTCCTGTTCCCGTCCGAGGTGCTGTTCGCGAGCGGCTCCGCGACCCTGCTGCCGGAAGGGCAGGCCTCGATCGCGGAGGTCGCGGGGATCCTCGAGGAGGTGGCCGACGAGATCCCGCCGAACCTCGACTGGGTGCTGCGGGTCGACGGGCACACCGACAACGCGCCGGTGACGAACGGGGGCGCGTTCGCGGACAACTGGGAGCTCAGCGCGGGGCGCGCGCTGTCGGTGGTGAAGTACATGACCGGGACGCTGGGCTTCCCGGCGGAGCGGCTGGCCGCGGCGGGCTTCAGCGAGTTCCGGCCGGTCAACCCGGAGAACTCCGACGCCGCGCGGGCGCAGAACCGCCGCATCGAGCTCAAGCTGACCGAACGATGATCGCGCGGACCGCTTGCGCTCGGCAGGGCGGCAGTCTAAACGCGAATTCGCATTGCCGCATTAGCTCAGCTGGTAGAGCAATCGCTTCGTAAGCGATGGGTCGGGGGTTCGAATCCCTCATGCGGCACCAGGCTTCCGCCGCCAGTTTCCGCGCACGTTCTTACATCACCGCACGCCATCGGCGGAATCCTTCTGTCCAGCGCCTTCGACGACATAATCCACAGGCGGATCCACCGTCTTTGTCGCCTCATTGGCGGTCACATTCGGAGTCGGTACTCCTTCTTCGTGCGTCGATTCGCTTTGGTCGACTTCAGAATCGTCACCTTGCGTGGCCTCGGAATCGCCCGGCACATCGGTTGCTCCGACGATGAGCGGAAGCATTTCGGCTCCCGTGGAAAGCGGTGCGGCACCGTCGCTTGGCCTAGTCCAGGTCAGGGTGTCGAAACTCTCGCACCGCTCGCAGACGGGCACCCAGCGCGCATGCACGCAATGGCAATTCTCGCACACCCATTGCGGATCACGCGGTGCTGCAAGTGCGCGCGCCAACCACCCCTTCACAACGGCATCGTCGGCCCCAAAGCCGCGCTCGATCGCTGCCATGATGGTCAGGACCCGTGCGGTGGGATCGGTCTCGGCCAAGTCCCCGATCGCGTCACGGGCTGCCGGAAAGTTCTCCGCAGCAATCTGCAGTTCCGCTTCAAGCATTCGGGTTTCGGGATGATCCGGCTGCACGCTCGTCAACGCTGCAAACCGCTTGACGCGGGTCTCCGGCAATTCCTCGGGATCGAGGCGCGCGAAGGCGGCAGCAAGGTCCGGATGCGGTTGCGCACCCCAAGCCTTCTTCAGAATGCGCAACGCGTTCTTCGGCTTGTTGCGGGCCATGTATCCATCGGCGGCCATGACTGCCGCCGGGACAAGATCCGGAGAAAGCCGGTTTGCTTCGATCGCCTTTTCGCGCGCCTCAACGGATCTGTCGTCACGCAGGATGTCTTGAGCCTCGCCAAGTGCAAGCACGGCGTCGCGACGCCGATGAACATCGCGCGGGAGCGCGCCTTGCCTGAGCTTGGTGCCGAGCGTCTTTCGTGCCCCGGTCCAGTCATGCGCACCAGCCTGGAGCCTGAGGAGAACGTCTTGGGTTTCGACATGCGCAGGCCTCAACGCAAACGCCTTTTCCGCGAGCTTCAGCGCAATGTCGGTGTTGCCGGTCGCCAGTTGCTGCTTCATCAGCCCCCTGATGCCCACGAATCGTGTTCGATCGTCCTCAAGAAGGCGCTTGTAGGCTGCCTCGGCATGAACCGCATCGCCGGCCTGCTCGGCAGCCTGTGCGGTCAGGAGAGATGTGAGTTCCCCGCGCCACAGCAGCTTCTCGGCTCGCGATGCCTTTGAAAGCGCCATCCCGGACTCGCCCGATGCGAGCGCGATCATCCCATCGGCAAGGGCATCAAAGCCCTTTCGTTCGCGCCGACGGTCGAAGAAGCGGTCAATCGAAGTCCTGTCGCCCGCGACAAAGCGCAAAAATGCACCGACCAGTCCCATGACCTTGAACAAGACCCAGGCCGCAAGCAGGAAAGCCATCAACGCAATGACCGCCTCAAGCGGGCCGAAAAAATACTCCGTGCCCGCAACCGACAGCCGAATTTCGCCATCTATTTCAAGCAGTAGTTCCGCGCCCCACGCGGCGGCCGCGATCAGCACGACGAAGAGAATGATTTTCAGAAGCGGCCAGAGCATGGGCGCCTCAATTCATCCCACCGGCAAGCACGTCAATTGCGCCCAGAACCGCCAGCCGAAACTCCGCCCTGGCGATCCAGTCCGCCATTGCGGGCCGTGCTGCGTGCGGCAGTGCCTCAAGCTCTGCAAGTGCGGCAAGCAGGTCACCTTCGGCGACGCTTGCCTCGGCGCGAGACAGGACTGCATCCGCACTGTCGCCTTCCCGTGGCGTCAACGACCGTGCGTTGGTTGCCTGTCGCAGAAATGTGACGATTCTGTCCCTGATCGTTCCGTCGCCCGCATAGCTGCGTGACGCTGCCAGCGAAGCCCTCGCGGCACCGGGAAATTCCTGCTGAAGCATGAGGAGCGTCGGTATTCCGGTTCGTGCATGGTCGGCCAGTTCGGAGGGGACATCCTCCATCGTGGAAATGGCGTCGAAATACGGGGCGCCGGTTTCGACCACCGCGCGCAGCCTTGCGATTGCAAAACGATTCCCTGCAGACGATGCAGCGCCTGCCTCAAACGCCCTCGTCTCAAGTTCGGCAATCCGTGCTTCCGCTTCGGCAACGAATTGATCCAGCTGCTTCTTGAAGCGCGCGAGTTGCTCTTCGGTTTCGGCGGCCTGAGACAGGGACGCGTCGCCGCTCGAGATCTCCAGCGCCTCCACGCGCCGGAACAGGGCGGCAAGCCTTGCATCCAGATTCGAAAGTTCGTCCGATGTCGTCGCCTGCACCTCCGCGACTTCCGGAACCAGTTCACTCACCTTGCCCTCAAGCGCAGCGATGTCGCCCTCCAGCACCGAAAGGTCCGTCTCGGGCGGTATCATTTCCCGAAGTTCGGCCAACTGCTCTTGCAGCCTGGCCATGTCCGCCGCGGCAAGCTCAACTCCAGAAAGCGCCTGCTCTGCCTTGTTCGGCTGACCCGTCAGATACGGCAAGGAAATTGCGGCAAGTATGCCGAGGGCGCCTCCCACCAAACCGCCGACAATTCCCGAGAAAAGTGGAAGTCGCTGCCGGGCCGCGGCGAGGAAGTGTCCGCGCGTTCGACTGGACGCCGAAAGCTCCTCTGCCTGCGGCTCGTCCGAATCCAGGTCAGCCGCTCCGCCAATGGCTTCTGCAGTCGCATCCGACGGTTCTTTCGGTGCAGTGGCCGACACCGGATCGTCGGAAGACTCCGGGTTCTCGGAAGTCTTTGCGGATTCTTCTGGGTCAGCCACTCAGTCACCTTTCCGTGCCAATTGCGTGCGTCGTTGCGTGTCTGAAACTAATGCCACGCGCGCCCTGCAACAAGAAGGACTCACAGCGCACCGACAACCAGGTCGCACATCGATTCAGCGGTCGGTCGTTCGGCCACCCTGAATTCTGCGTCTCCCTTCCAGGCCATTCTGGCGGCCTCGCTTATGGCAAGAACGACCATCGGCGCCGCGGCTGCAATACGCGAAAGAAGCTCTGCGCTCCTCGGCGAAAACACGGGAACGACAACCGGTGAACTGCCGGCAAGAAGCGCGTGTGCTGCCCGCGAAAGAGGGCGCGGGACCTGATCATAGAGCACCGCGTCGACTGT
>JAJECZ010000138.1 GCA_022821735.1 Alphaproteobacteria bacterium
ATCATGACCGAACGGCGCGCACCGGTAAGCTCTGCCAGGAACTCGGTATGGCCCGGATGGACGAAACCGGCGTTCATCAGGCTTTCCTTCTGGACCGGAAGCGTGACGACCGCGGAAGCGGCGCCGGAACCGACAGCCGCCACGGCCCGTTCGATGGAAGCGACGACGGCGGCGGCATGTTCGGGGCTGGCCGTTCCGGGTTCGACCGGCGCCGCCAATGACAGCGGCAACACCGGCAAGGCGTCGGGGAATATCCGCACGGCATCGTCGGGCCGGTCGATCCGACGGACGGGCACCGCTCGGTCGATCTGTGCCAGCCAGTCGGCATCCCCGACCAGAAAGAAAGCCGGCACACCGGGTGCGGCCCAGGCTTTCAGCGCAAGCTCCCCGCCGACGCCGCCCGGCTCGCCCATCGTCAGCGCGAGCGGCCGCGGGGAGCTCATTTGCGGCGGAATATCAGCGCTGTCCGGCGCAGGTCCTGCAGATAGCGGTCCGCGCGCCGGTTGACGCGCTCGATACGCAGCTGCCGCGCAATCTCAGCCCGTTCCCTGGCGTCGTCCGGCGTCGCAATGCGCTCGCACACCATCAGCACGAGGAACCCGCCTTCCCACGGCATCGGGCTGCTCGCGACGTCCGGGTCGAGGCCCGCAACCTCCTGTTGCAGGCGCTCGGGCAAATCGCCCAGCTTGATGCGACCGATGTCCACCGGTTCCTCGATCCCGGCATCCCCAGCGGCGCGCTCCATGTCGGCGCAGCCGGCAACCTGGCCTCCGACCGCCGCCGCCTGCTCGCGGAGCGCTTCCACCTGTGCAGGCGCGGCGCCGTCCGGCGCCCTGAAATGGAGGCGCTTGAGTGCGAATTCAGCCTCCTCCGCCGCGAGACCTTCGATGACCCTGCGCTCGCGGAGCAAAAGGATATAAAACCCGTTCTCAAGGCGAACCGGCATGGAAAAACCGTTTGGCACCAGCGAGTCCAGTGCTGCCTCCAGCCGGGAATCGAGCTGCCCGGCACGCACGCGCCCCAGATTGCCGCCAATGGCCGCAGAAGAGGATTGCGAGAACTGCCGGGCCAGACCTTCGAAGGAGGCGCCGGCACGCAATTGCGCCACGATCCCGTCCGCGACAGCGCGCACTTCCGCTTCTCTCGCCGGGTCGTTCATTGCCAGAAAGATTTCCGAGACGACATATTCGCTCGAGCCCACGGCGGCGCGGCGTTCCGCCAGACGCGCCTCCACCTCATCGGCCCCGACTTCGACGCGCGGTGCGATCCGCCTCGCCAGCACCTTGCTCCAGGCGGCTTCCACCCGCAAATGTTCCTTCAACGCTTCGATGTCGAGCCTGTTGCTGCGGAAAAACCGATCCAGACCGCCCGGTTGCAGATTATTGCGTTTCTCTATGTCCGCGATTTGCCGCGCGATCTCGTGTTCGCTCACGCCGATCCCGAGCCGCTCCGCCTCCTGGCTTTGCAGGCGTTCATCCATGAGAGTGCGCAGGATTTGCGACCCGAGCCGGCGGCGGACCTCCGGCGTGTCCCGAACGTTCGACGACGACAGCGCAATGCCGAGCCGGGCAATCAGGTCGTACCGGGTAATGATGTCATCATTCACAACCGCCACGATCCGGCCTGCCTGCTGGGCCTGGGCCACGCCGCAAGCAGCCAGGCCGCATAACAAGAAAACAAACCGCAGGCATGCGCAACGCATCTTCGCCGTTCCCGTCTGGTCTTGGCTTCCGCAGTTATGCCGTCAGCCGTCCTCCAGATGCAAGAGCGCGGCACATCCGAGCATCACCGCAGCAGCTGCCGGCGTCCAGGCCGCCATCACGACCGGCGCCCGCCCCGACAGGCCGAGCGCGAAAACGACGTCCGACAGGATAAAGAGCAGGAAACCGGCCCCGACCCCGACGGCGAGCATCGCCGCCGCGCCGCCGCGCCGCCGCGAGCGGATCGAAACAGCCGCGCCGATCAACAGCATCGCGGCGGTCAGGACGATGGAGGCCAGCAAGGCATGAAACCGGAGCTGGTGCTTTCGCGCCGGAAAACCCGCTTCCTCCAGCGACCGGATGTATCCCGGCAGTCTCCAGACCGACATCGTGGCCGGGCCCGCAAGGCTGTCTGCGATACGTTCCCAGCTGAGCGTGGTGGGGACCGTTTCGGCAGGGCGCCGAACCGGGGCATCCCTCGAATCGGCATCCCAGACGCCCTCGAGGAACCAGTGCCCCTGGCGCAGCGTCGCCGAATTGGCGTCGAGCCGATTCCGAAAGCTCTGCATACCCTCGAAACGATAAAGCACAACGTCGTACAGTACGCGGTCCCGTCCGACCCGGTCCGCGAACAGAATTGTCAAATTGCCGTCGTCGACTTCCCGAAGCCACAAGCCCGACTGGGAAATCGACGAAACCGGGGCCGTGTTGCCGAAATATATTGCTTCCAGTCGTTCGAACCGGTCCTGCGCCGCAGCGGCAAGCGGGCCGTAAAGCATCACTTTTCCCAAACCGAGCAGAAATGCGACCGCCAGCGCCGGCAGCAAAAGCCGCCAGACCGAGACGCCGGCGCTGTGCGCTGCGGTCAGTTCGTTGTGCCGTGCGAGGCGATCGAATGCGAACAGACTGCCGAAAAGCACTGCGAAAGGCAGCATGAGTTCCAGCATCGCCGGCAGCTTGAGCGCCGACATCTCCAGCACGACGTCGAAAGTTGCCGTCTCCCGCGTTCCGGAACGGCGCAGGAGCTCGATCATTCCGACCAGCCAGATGATCGCAGCCAATGCGAGCAGGACGATGCATGCCCAGAGGAAGAACCGCCGGGCCAGATAGCGAAAGAGCGCTCCGTACTGCTTCATACGGCGCCCCCGTTTCAGACGGAAGCCGAGCGGCGAAGGCGGCTGCCGAACGCCAGCAGCGCGAACCCCAC
>JAJECZ010000172.1 GCA_022821735.1 Alphaproteobacteria bacterium
GGTTCGACGGCCAGAGCCGGGAACCGGTCCTGCGGCCTGTGCCGCTTGGGCCTCTCCCGACGGCTCTGGCACCCCACTACGAAAAAATCCGCCAGTTCGGGCTGGACGCGCAGCTCACCACCGGGCCCTGGCTGCTCAAGCTGGAAGCCATCCGCCGCCTCGGCGCAAGCAACCGGCCGGCACTGGAGAACGGGTTCCAGGGCGAGGAAGACGATTACGGCGCGTGGATACTCGGCGGCGAATACAGCCTGTATTCCGTCTTCGACACGGAGGCGGAAATCACCCTGCTGTCGGAATGGCACTGGGACGGGCGCGGACCGGAGCGGGCCACCAACGCCTTCGAGAACGACCTGTTCCTCGCCGTCCGGCTGGCGCTCAACGACGTCGAGGGCACCGAGTTCACCCTCAGCGTGGCGGAGGACCTGGACCATGCAGGCCGGGTATTCGGCTTCGAGGCCAAGCGGCGGCTGGACGACAACTGGCTGCTGGAACTCGAGGGCACGGCGTTCCACGGCGTCGACTGGCCGGGCGACGCCCTCTACGGCGTGCGCCGCGACTCCTTCATTGCGCTCAGCCTCATCTACAACCTGTAGCCGCCGGCAAGGCGCGCGGCGAAGTCTGTCATGGCGGGCATGACGGCGTCCCCGGCCTCGCGCCAGGGGGTATGGCCGCAGCCGGGCAGCAGCAGGACTTCCGCCGGGCCGGACACCTGCGCGGCGATGCGGTCCGTCTGGGCGCGCGTGCCGTAGGGGTCGGCCTCGCCCTGGAAGGCCAGCAGCGGCGCCGTTACCGCCGGCAGGTAGTTTTCGATGTTCCAGTCACGGAAGCGCGGGTCGAGCCAAGCCAGGTTCCAGGCGTCGAAGGTCCCGGCGGCGTCCCGGTGCCAGCGGGCGAGCCGCTTGTCGAGGCCGCCCGTGTCGAAGGCGCGCCGGGCCTCGGCGATGGCGCGGATCGAGCAGTCCTCGACGAACACGTGCGGTGCCATGAGGACCAGCCCCGCCACGGCGTCCGGGAAAGCGCCGGCATGGATGAGCGCGATCGAGCCGCCGTCGCTGTGGCCGACGAGCACCGGCCGCTCGATATCGAGGACGGCAAGGATCGCCGGCAGGCGCCGCTCGGCCTCGACATGCATGTAATCGAGCGGGAACGCCCCGCCGGCCGGCAGCGACGACCCGCCATAGCCGAGCCGGGAATAGACCAGCGCACCCGCGCCCGTTGCCGCCGCCGCCTGGTCGGGGAAATCGCGCCAGAGGGCCGCGCAGCCGAGCCCCTCATGCAGGAACACCAGCACCGGCAGGGCCGGGTCGCCCTCGACCCGGCGGTATTCGATCTCGCCGTCGTCGAGGGCGAGCCGGCCGTGGAGGACCGGCGGACCGTTCATGCCCTGAGCTTGTACCGCTGGATCTTGCCCGTCGCCGTCTTGGGCAGCTCGTCCACGAATTCGACCCAGCGCGGATATTTGTAGGCTGCGAGCTGGCCGCGCACGAAGTCCTGGAGCTCCGCCGCGCCGGCTTCCCTGCCCTCCTGCAGCACCACGAAGGCCTTGGGCTTGACGAGGCCGTCCGGGTCCTCCGCGCCCACCACCGCCGCCTCCAGCACCGCCTCATGCTTCAGCAGCGCGCCTTCCACCTCGAAGGGCGAGACATAGATGCCGCCGACCTTGAGCATGTCGTCCGCGCGCCCGGCGAAGGCGTAAACGCCGTTTTCGTCGCGGGTGTATTTGTCGCCGGTGCGCGTCCAGGCGCCGCGGAAGGTCTCGACCGAACGCTCACGACGGTTCCAGTAGAACACCGCGCTGGTCGGCCCCTTCACCTCCAGCGCGCCGAGCGCCCCCGCTTCTTCGATCACCCGGTCGTCGTCATCGACAAGGCGGACCTCGTAGCCATCCACCGGGCGCCCGGAAGCTCCCGGCGCGATGTCGCCGACGCGGTTGGTGATGAAGATATGCAGCATCTCGGTCGAGCCGAGGCCGTCCAGAATGTCCACGCCGACGGCCTCCTGCCAGCGGCGCAGGATTTCCGGTGGCAGCGCCTCGCCGGCCGAGACCGCAAGCCGGAGCGCGTGTTCGCCCGGCCCCGGCGCCTCCCCGCTCGCCAGCAGCATGGCGAACAGGGTCGGCACGCCGAAGAAGATCGTGGGGCCTGCCTCGCGCAGCAGGCGGCAGATCGGCCCCGGCTCCGGCGGTCCTTCGAGCAGCACAGCGGTCGCGCCCGCCGCCATCGGGAAAGTCAGGCCGTTGCCGAGCCCGTAGGCGAAGAACAGCTTGGCGGCGGAGAACAACACGTCGTCTTCGCTCACGCCCAAGGTCGGCCCGGCATAGAGTTCGGCCGTGCGCGCCATGTCGCCGTGCAGGTGCACCGCGCCTTTCGGCTGGCCCGTCGTGCCCGAGGTGTAGAGCCAGAAGCACATCTCGTCCTCGACGGTTTCGGCGGCGGCGAACACGGGGCTCTCGGGCGCAATCAACGCCGCCAGCCCGCCGCCGTCCGGGATCACGCGGTCATGCAGGCCCTCGAAGACCGGGGCGAGGTTCGCCGAGACGAACGCCGCCTGCGCGCGCGCGTCGTGCAGCATGAAGGCGTAGTCGTCGCGGGTGAGCCGCGTGTTGACCGGCACCGGCACGACGCCGGCCTTGATCGCGCCGAGGAAGCAGGTGTGGAAATCCGCCGTGTCGTTGAGGCAGAGGAGGATGCGCTCCTCGCGCCGGACGCCGAGCCTGCCGAGCGCATGGGCGAACCGGCTCGTGGCCGCGTCGATGTCGGCATAGCTGTGGGCGCCCCGGCTGTCGATCACGGCCGTCTTCGCGCCGCGCCCGGCCGCGAGGTTGCGTCCGATCAGGTCCGCCGCCGCGTTGTAACCGGCCATGTCGCTCACGCCTCCGCCACGGCACTTTCATACCACGCCCGCGCCCAGTCCGCCGCCTCGTCCTCGGGCAGGACGCCGGAGGACGCATTGTGGCGCATCGGCTCGCCCACGCGCCTTGCGCCGAGCTCGCTCAGGATGCGGTCGAAGGTCATGCCGCCGCCGCAGAAGGTGCGCGCATAGGTCATGTCGCCGAGCGCAAAGAGGCCGTAGCGGACATGGGCGAGGTCGGGCCGCTCGCGCTCCAGCGCGTCGGCAAGCGCCTGGCCGTTGTCCGGCACGTCGCCCTGGCCGTAGGTGGAGCTGACGACGAGGTAGAGGCCGGGCACGGCGAAAGCGCCCGCGTCGAGATCGTCCATCGGCTGGAGTTCCACCTCCACGCCTTCCTCCTCCAGCGCGGCCTGGACTTCCTCGGCGACGAGATCGGCCGTGCCGGTCATCGTCGCGACATAGATGGTGACAGTGCTGTTCACATCGTGCATTATATTTCCTGTAATGGAAGCTGCCAAGGAAAACCTCGCAGCGCCGCTCGGCGCAAGGCTGCGCACGCTCCGGGCCGCGCGCGGCATGAGCCGGCGCATCCTGGCGCGGGACAGCGCGGTCTCGGAACGCTATCTCGCCGAATTGGAGAACGGAAGGGCGAACCCCTCCATCGGCGTGCTGGCGCGCATCGGGCTGGCCATCGGGGTGGATATTGCCGAGCTGTTCACGTCCCCTTCCCGCGATGCCGCAACCGCCCTGCTGGAGCGGCTCGGCCCCGAAGACCGGGCCGCCGCCGGCGCGCTGCTGGAGCGCCATTTCGGCCGCGCCGCCGACAAGGCGGAACGGATCGCGCTGGTCGGTCTGCGCGGGGCGGGAAAGACCACCCTCGGCCGGCTGCTGGCGGAGCGCCTTGGCTGGCCCTTCGTCGAACTCACGCGCGAGATCGAGCGGGATTACGGCGCCGATGTCGCGGAAATCCTGGCCCTGGCGGGCCAGCCCGGCCTGCGGCGGCAGGAGTATCGGGCGCTGGGCCGCCTCGTAGAGGAACGGGAGCGCGCGGTGATCGCCGCGCCCGGCGGCATCGTGGCGGAGGCCGCAAGCCTCGACCTGCTGCTCGCCCGGACGCACACCGTCTGGCTGACCGCTTCGCCCGAGGAGCACATGGCGCGCGTCGCCGCCCAGGGCGACCGCCGGCCGATGGCCGACAACCCGGAGGCGATGGCCGACCTGCGCACGATCCTCGCCGCCCGCAGCCCCGACTACGCCCGCGCCGACGCCCGCCTCGACACCTCGGGCCGCCCGCTCGAAGACTGCCTCGACGATCTGGAGCGCACCGCGCGCCGCATGGTCCGCGACGGGTTGCTTCCGGCCGAACAGGAAGTATAGTGCATATATGATCGACAATGCGCCCATCGCCTACGACCGCGAGCCGGAGAGCTACCGGCACTGGTCGCTCGCCGTCGAGGGAGCCGTCGCCACGCTCACGCTCAAGGTGGATGAAGACGGGTGTCTCCGTCCGGGCTACCGGCTCAAGCAGAACTCTTACGATCTCGGCGTCGATATCGAGCTGAACGACGCGCTCAACCGGCTGCGCTTCGAGCATCCGCGGGTCCGCGCGGTCATCGTCACCAGCGGCATGGAGCGCATGTTCTGCGCCGGGGCCAACATCTACATGCTCGCCCGGTCGAGCCATGCGGCGAAGGTGAACTTCTGCCGCTTCACCAACGAGACCCGCAACTTCATGGAGGATGCGAGCCGGCGCTCCGGCATCGCCTTCATCGCCGCCTGCAACGGCACGGCGGCGGGCGGCGGCTACGAACTGGCGCTCGCCTGCGACGAGATCTGGCTGGTGGACGACCGGTCGAGCGCGGTCAGCCTGCCGGAAGTGCCGCTGCTGGGCGTGCTGCCGGGCACGGGCGGCCTGACGCGCATCACCGACAAGCGCCGCGTGCGCCGGGACCTCGCCGACGTGTTCTGCACCGACCCGGACGGCGCGCGGGGACGGCGGGCGCTCGAATGGGGCCTGGTGGACCGCACCGCGCCGCCGCAGCGCTTCGAGACCGCGGTCAGGGCGCGCGCGGAGGAACTCGCCGCCCGGCCCGGCCTGCCCGCCGGCGATCCGGTGGTGCTGACGCCTCTGGAACGGCATATCGAAGCGGACGGCTACCGCTACCCGAATGTGCGGTTGCGGATCGACGATGCGCGCCGGCTCGCGGAAATCACCGTCTCCGGTCCCGCCGCGCCGGTCGCGGTCGAACGCGCCGCCGGCTGGTGGCCGCTTGCCGCCGCGCGCGAGCTCGAAGACGCGGTGCTGATGCTGCGCACCAACCATGAGCAGGCCGGCGCCTGGGTGCTGAAGACCGAGGGCGACCCGGAGGCGCTGCTGGCGGTGGATGCGCTGCTGGCCGGCGGCGCGGAAACCGACCGGTTCCTCTGCGAGACCGTCGCCTGGTGGCGGCGCGCGCTCGCCCGGCTGGACGTGACCTCGCGCTCGCTGATCGCGCTCATCGAGCCCGGCTCCTGCTTCGCCGGCCCGCTGCTGGAACTGGCGCTCGCCGCCGACCGCAGCTTCATGTTCCTCCCCCTCGACGAGCCGGAGACCGCGCCCCGGATCGCGCTCGGCGCGCTGAACCGGGGCGGCCTCGAAACGGCGAACGGGCGCACCCGCCTCGACTGCCGCTTCGCGGGCGCGGTGCCGGAATTCGAGGCCGCGAGCTTCGGGCCGGAAGAGGCGCTCGCCGCCGGGCTCGTGACCTTCGCTCCCGACGAACTCGACTGGGAGGACGAGGTGCGCATCGCGCTGGAGGAGCGCGCGGCGCTCTCGCCGGACGCGCTCACCGGCATGGAGGCGAGCCTGCGCTTCGGCGGCGCGGAGACGCTCGCCACCAAGATCTTCGGCCGGCTCTCCGCTTGGCAGAACTGGATATTCAGCCGCCCCAACGCCGTCGGCGAGGACGGGGCGCTCAAGCGTTTCGGCACCGGCACGAGGCCGGGCTTCGACTGGAGGCGTGTGTGATGGCTGTCGATTACCGGGGGCGTATCCCCAACAATATCGATCTCTCCGCCGACCGGCGGCTGCAGCGCGCGCTGGAGCACTGGCAGCCCCGCTTCCTGAACTGGTGGAGCGAGCTCGGGCCCGAGGGCTTCCAGGCGGCGGACGTCTATCTGCGCACCGCCACGGCGGTCGACGCCAGGGGCTGGGCCAGCTTCGGCTATGTGCGGATGCCGGAATACCGCTGGGGCATCTTCCTAGCCGAGCCGGAGCAGGACCGCACCATCGGCTTCGGCGACGAGATGGGCAAGCCGGTCTGGCCCGAGGTTCCGGGAGAGCACCGGGCCGCGCTCCGCCGCCTGATCGTGACGCAAGGCGACACCGAGCCCGCCTCCGTCGAGCAGCAGCGCCGCCTCGGCCACAGCTGCCCCTCGCTCTACGACCTGCGCAACCTCTTCCAGGTCAATGTCGAGGAAGGCCGCCACCTCTGGGCGATGGTCTATCTGCTGCACGCCCATTTCGGCCGCGACGGGCGCGAGGAGGCCGAGGAGCTGCTCTACCGCCACTCCGGCGACCCGGACAATCCGCGCATCCTGACCACCTTCAACGAGCCGATAGACGACTGGCTCTCCTTCTTCATGTTCACCTATTTCACCGACCGGGACGGCAAGTACCAGCTGAAGTCCTTCGCCGAGTCGGCCTTCGACCCGCTGGCCCGCACCTGCTCCTTCATGCTGACCGAGGAAGCCCACCACATGTTCGTCGGCGAGACCGGCATCGGGCGGATCGTCCGGCGCACGCTGGAGGTGATGCAGGCGCTCGGCACCGACGATCCCGACGCGGTGCGCGCCCAGGGCGCCATCGACCTGCCGACGCTCCAGCGCTACATCAATTTCTGGTTTTCCTCCTCGCTCGACCTGTTCGGCTCCGAGACCTCGTCCAACGCTGCCACCTATTTCGCCGCGGGCCTCAAGGGCCGGCCAGACGAAGCCAGTTTCGAGGACCATGTGTGCCTCGATACCGCCGAGCGCATCGCCGTCCCCGGTGAAGCGGGCGGCGTCGCCGAGGAGGAGGTGCCGACGCGCAACGCGATGAACGAGATCACGCGCAGCCTCTATGTGAAGGACTGCGCCATCGGCATGACCCGCTGGAACCGGACGATAAAGCGCGCCGGCTTCGACGCCGAACTCTTCCTGCCGTCGACGCGCTTCCGCCGCACCATCGGCCGCTGGGCCGGGGCCTCCGTCGCCCCCGACGGCACGCCGATGGCGGACGACCTCTACCGCAAGCGCCTGCCCGGCTGGCTGCCGACGGAGGAGGACAAGGCCTATGTCCGCTCGCTGATGCGCGCCGTTACCGAGCCCGGCAGGATGGCGGGCTGGATCGCCCCGCCCGCGCGCGGCATCGACGGCAAGCCGGTCGATTACGAATATGTGAAGCTGCATTGACGGCGCGTTTCGCCATCGCCGGGTCCGGCCCGGCGGGCTGCTACCTGGCGGACGCGCTCGCCCGGGCTGCGCCCGGCGCCGTCATCGACGTGTTCGAGCGGCTGGATGAGCCCTTCGGCCTGGTGCGCTTCGGCGTGGCCCCGGACCATGAGGCGACCCGCGCCATTACCCGCGTGCTGCGCCGGCCGTTCGACAAGGGCGCGGCCCGTCTCCATCTCGGCGTCGAGGTCGGCCGCGACTTAAGCCTCACCTCCCTCCGCCGCGACTATGACGCGGTGGCGCTGGCGACAGGCGCGCCGGTGGACCGCAGGCTGGGCGTCCCCGGCGAGGAACTGGCCGAACCGTCCGGCCGCTTCATCCGCTGGATCAACGGCCACCCCGAAGCCGCCCCGCCGGCCCGTCTCGCCGGCGCGCGGCGCGCGGTCGTCATCGGCGCCGGCAACGTGGCGCTCGACGCCGTCCGCCTGCTGGCGAAGCACCGCGAGATCGGCTGCCTGAACCCGCTGGCGCTGGAGCGCATCGACCTGCTGGTCCGCGGCGGCCCGGAAGACGTGCGGTTCACGCCGTCCGAACTCGTCGAAATCGGCGACCTCGCGGCGGCATGGCCCGACCTTGACGCCTTCGACGACGCGACCGGCGAGGCGGCGGTCCTGCTGAAGGAGTTTGCAGCCCGCCCGCCGAGACAGGGCATCCCGATCCGCTTCCATTTCCGCACGCAGGCGACCGCCTTCCTCGGCGCGGGCCGGCTGGAAGCGGTCGAAACGGACCGCGGCGCGCTCCCGGCCGACCTCGCCGTCACCTGCATCGGCTACGAAAAGGCCCCCGTGGACGGCATCCGCCCCACCGGCCCCGAAATCGAACCCGGCCTTTACGCCGCCGGCTGGGCCGCCCGCGGCCCAAGCGGCACGATCCCGACGAACCGCACGGAGGCCCGCGCCCTCGCGCAGCGGATGATTGCCCCCCTCAGGCAGTGAGACGGCCTACGATCTCCTCGACCGCTGCGTCGGCCAACGCCTGGATTTCGGCATCGGTGCGGTCCTGGATCGGGTGGGGGACGAAAATCATGGGCGGCTCGTAGCCGAGCGCGGCGGACTGCGCCTGCCACGCCTCCACGAACTCCGTGGTCGCCACGCCCACGCCGGGGACGCCGCGGGCTTCGAGGTCTGCGATATCATGCGTACAGCACGATGTGCAGGAGCCTCAGTCGGCCAGCCCTTCGACGACGAGGGCGGCCTCCGACGCGATCTGCTGCTTGACGGCGACCGGGGCGATGCGCGCGAAGGTCGGCTTCATGTAGCGCTTCACTTCAATGCCCCGCTCGTCCAGGCGCATATGCAGACGGTCCAGGAAGATGTCGCCGCGCGCCTTGGAAATGTCGAGCAGGGCCACGGTCCTGCCGTCCAGCGAGGCCGGCCGGGCGAGCGGCTCGCGCCGCGCCGGCTCCACTTCGCCGGTCGGATCGACCAGCACCGGTGTGTTCCTCACGTTCCTACCTCCTTCGTTACGGGAATGCTGCCGACCGGGCCGGTGGCGGCCCAGCCGGGCAGAATGGCGGAGAACATGCCCGCCCCGCCGCCGGCGCGCACGATCAGCAGGCCGCCCTCGCGCAGCTTGGGTGTCTCGTGGCCGGGTTCGTCGAGTGCGGTGCGGAGTGCGGCTTCCAGGTCCTCGCGCGACCAGCCGCCGTCCCGGAACACGCGGTCATGCTCCGGCGACACGACGACCACGGCGTCGATATTGCGCCGGTTGCGGTTCTCGAGGCCCCGGAACACGTCCGCGAAGGTTTCCACAAGGGCCTCGGGCGTGCGGGAATCCTGGTCCACCACGCCCATCACGCCGTAGCCGGCAAACAGCGTGACCGCCGAGGCCCCTTTGCCCGCGCCCCGGCTCTCGGACAGCGGCGGCCAGGCGGAGCCCTCCTCGTCCTCAGGGAAGCAGAAGGTGTATTTGCCGGGATTGCCGAGCGCGGCCCGGTCCACGCCCTGCGGCTTGCCGCCGCCGACATTGCGCACCACCAGCTGCAGCGCGCGGCCGACGGTCGCGTTGGCGCGGTTGCCCTGCCCGAGGACGTTGCCCTTCGCGTTCATGCCGACGGCGCGGCGCACCGGGCCGTTCACGATGACGATGGGGCCGATATAGTAGGTCGTCGCGAGCACCCCGTGCATGCAGAAGGCATCGTCCAGCGCCGCCTCGACCGCCGCCAGCACGACGGGCAGGTATTCGGGCTTGCAGCCCGCCATCACGGCGTTGACCGCCACCTTCTCGACCGTGCAGGGCTGGAGGTTCGGCGGCGCGAGGCCCAGCACTTCGCCGGGATCGCGGGTAGTGCCGTCCAGCATCGCCAGCACGCGCGCCTCGGTCGGCGGCACGACTGGCAGCCCGTCCGACCAGCCGCGGTCGTAAGCCGCCTCGACCTCGTCTTCCAGCGGCGCCAGCGGCACCCGGCGGGACTTGAGATGCGCGGAGCCGAAACGCGCTGCAAGCGCCTCCGGCATTCCGGGCTCGACGTTCTTCGCCCCGCAGCCCGGCCGGAAGGGCGGCAGGCCGGCGCCGAGGCCTTCGAGGCCGGTCAGGCGCTCCCACTCCGCGCGGTCCCAGCCCCAGGTGCGCCCCGTCTCCTCGCCGTCCTCGCGCCGGATCAGGGTCGGCACGATCTCGACGCCGAGCCGGAAGGACCGCTCCAGCTCCTCGTCGAGCGCGCCGGACACGCTTTCCGGGAAGGCGGGGTCGTCCTGGGTCCATACGTCGAGCGCGAGCCCGGAGGCCGCAAGCTCGGCATAGACCGGCTCAAGCAGGGTGCAGGTCGGGCAGTCGCGCTTCACGACCAGGGTGAACTGTTTCGTCATGGCGCGGCCACGCTACCGCATCGTTCCGCGCCTGTCTTGCAGGAATCAGGCGGCTGCGCGGACGGCCGCGGCCAGGACTTCTTCGGAGGCACCGCCCTCGAAGCGCTCGAAATTCGCCTCGAAGTCCCGCGCCAGAGCGGCGGCTCGCGCGTCGTATGCGTCCCTGTCCGACCAGCTCGTGCGCGGGTCGAGGGCCTCGGACGGCACATCCGGGCACGCGACCGGCCAGTGCAGGCCGAACACGGGATGCCTGGCCGTCTCCACCCCGTCCAGCGCGCCGCTGAGGGCGGCATCGATCATGGCGCGGGTGTGCGCGATCGACATCCGCTCGCCCCTGCCGTTCCAGCCGGTGTTGACCAGCCAGCAGCCGACCCTGCGCTCGGCGATCCGCCGCCCCAGAAGTTCGGCATAGACGGTGGGCCGGCGGGCCATGAACGGGGCGCCGAAACAGGTCGAGAAGGTCGCCTGCGGCTCCGGGCCCAGGCCGCGCTCGGTGCCCGCGACCTTGGCGGTGTAGCCCGACAGGAAATGATACATCGCCTGCGCTGTCGTCAGCTTCGAGATCGGCGGCAACACGCCAAAAGCGTCCGCCGTCAACATGACGATGTTGCTGGGCGGGGGCCCGAGCCCGGTCCGGCTGGCATTCGGGATGAACTCCAGCGGATAGCAGGACCGGGTGTTCTCCGTCACCTCGCGGTCTGCGAGGTCCAGCACCCGGCTTTCCGGGTCGATGGCCACATTCTCCAGCACCGTGCCGAAGCGGTGACTCGCGGCGTGGATCTCCGGTTCGGCGTCCCTGTCCAGGTCGATGACCTTGGCGTAGCAGCCGCCCTCGAAGTTGAAGATGCCGTTGTCCGACCAGCCATGCTCGTCGTCGCCGATCAGCTCGCGCCCGGGGTCGGCGGAAAGCGTTGTCTTGCCGGTGCCCGACAGGCCGAAAAACACGGCCGACCCTTCGGGCCCGATATTGGCCGAGCAGTGCATCGGCATCACGCCTTCGGGAGGCAGCAGGTAGTTCAGCAGCGTGAAGACCGATTTCTTGATTTCACCGGCATAGTAGGTCCCGGCAATCAGGACCAGTTTCTCGGAGAACCCGATTGCGATGACGGTCGAAGACCGGCAGCCGTCGATCCCGGGGTCGGCCGAGAAGCTCGGCGCATGAAGGATCGTCCATTCCGGATCGCCACCGATCCCGCCGGCCGGCGGCAGGAAGATGTTGCGGGCGAACAGGCTGTGCCAAGCCTGCTCCGTCACCACGCGAACCGCAAGCCGGTGCGCCGGGTCGGCGCCCGCATCGCAGTCCTGCACGAAGAGCTCGCGGCCCTGCAGATGGGCGACAACACGGCGGCGGAGGGTTTCGAAGCTCTCCGGCGTCATCTCCCGGTTGACCTTGCCCCAGTCGATTCCCTTGTCCGTCTCCCCGTCGCGAACGAAGAACTTGTCGTCGGGCGATCGTCCGGTGAACCTGCCCGTCTGGCAGACCAGCGCGCCGCCGGCCGCCAGCATCCCCTCGCCGGCGCGCACCGCCGATTCGACCAGGGACTCGCGGCCGGGGTTCCAGTGCAGGGCGCCGGGTTCGGTGATGCCGATTGCGGCCAGGCGTTTGTCAGAGGACAATAAAGGCCTCGAGTCGCGGGTTCGGGGCGCCGGAACGGTTCGCCTGCCTTCTATGCAAGCGGCATGCCCTGCGCAATGCGCCGTCATGACGCGCCGAAGGCAACATTGTGCGGAATTCATGTGCTAATCGCCGGAATTCCGCCATATTGCACCCGGAGATTTTAGTGTTCCGGATGCAGCATCTTCGCGGGAGGGCCGGAAGCCCATGAAACACAAGATCGCCCTCGTCGACGACGACCGCAATATCCTCACATCGGTGACGATGGCGCTTGAGGCGGAAGGCTTCGATGTCCACACCTATGTGGACGGCGAACAGGCCTGGCCGGCCTTGCGCAACAACAGCGTCGATCTGGCGGTCCTGGACATCAAGATGCCGCGCATGGACGGAATGGAATTGCTGCAGCGCGTGCGGGCGAAGACGACGCTTCCCGTCATTTTCCTCACCACCAAGGTCGAGGAGCAGGATGAGGAACTCGGCCTGAACATGGGGGCCGACGACTACATAAAGAAGCCGTTTTCGCAGCGCCTGCTGATTGCGCGCATCCGCGCCCTGTTGCGCCGCAAGGAGCTGGACCGGGAGGGCGGTGCCGGGAATGTGCTGGTGCGGGGCGATCTCACCGTCGATCCGGACCGCTATCTGTGCACCTGGAAAGGCGAGATGGTGAAGCTCACGGTCACCGAGCTGCTGATTTTGAGTTCGCTCGCCTACCGGGCCGGCTACGTGAAGACCCGGGACCAGCTGATGACGGCCGCCTACGGCCTCGACGCCATGGCCAACGACCGGGTCATCGACAGCCATATCAAGCGGATGCGCCGCAAATTCCGCGCTGTGGACTCGACTTTCTCCTCGATCGAGACGCTCTACGGCGGCGGATACTGCTACCGCCCGTCATAGCCGCGGGATGGCCCGGCACGGCGGAGGCATGGCGGTCCGACGCAAGGCGAGGCGATGGTACCGCTCTCCGCTGATGCGCCGTCTCCTGGCGGTGAACCTGCTTGCGCTCATCATCCTGGCGGCGAGTCTGCTCTATCTCGGAGGCTACAAGCGCGAACTGATCGAGACCGAACTCCGCCTGGCGGAGGCCAAGGGCCGGACCATCGCAGTCGCTCTGGGGCACGCGTCAACGGAACTTCTGGCCGAAGGCGAACCCGCCCTGGATACGAAGGGGGCCGAACCCCTGCTGCGGCGGCTCATCGAAGAGTCGAGCCTGCGGGTGCGGGTACGGGTGCGGGTGTTCGGCCTCGACGGGACGCTTCAGCTGGACAGCCGGCGGTTTCCCGGCTTCGGCGACGCCGTGGAAAGCGAGCCCCTGCCCCCGGCCGGAGGCTGGAACATCTTCGGCGCGCCGCTGCGCTGGATGCTGGGGCTGTTCGACCTCGCCTTCCGGGAGCTGGAGACCATCGAGCCCTATGTGGAACGCGCGGAACAGAGGGCGTCGGACTATCGCGAGGTCGAAGGAGCATTGCGCGGGGAAACCGGCCAGGTCGTCCGCTCGCTCGGCGCAAGGGGGCTCGTGCTGAGCGTTGCCTTGCCGATCCGGGACTTCAAGCGCGTGGTGGGCGCGGCGATGGTTTCCGCAGACGGCCGCGCCATCGACGAGGCCGTGAGCGAGATCCGCCTGAACATCCTCTCGGCCGCTGGCGTGGCGCTGGTCGTGACCGTCCTGCTCACGATCTACATGGCGCGCGGCATAGCGACGCCGTTGAGGGACCTTGCGGCGACCGCCGAGCGCGTCCGTCCCGGTTTCGGCCGGGTGGATATCCAGGAGCTGAGGGGCCGCAACGACGAAATCGGCGATCTTTCCGCCGCCCTGCGCCGGATGACTCATGCGCTCTGGGAAGGGATGGAAGAGACCGAGAAATTCGCCGCAGACGTCAGCCACGAGCTCAGAACGCCGCTGGCGTCCACCTACAGCGCGGCGGAAACCGCGATGCGCGAGAACGACCCGGCCAGGAGGCGCAGGCTGATGCAGATCGTCCTGGACGATGTCAGGCGCCTGAATCGGTTGATCGACAGCGTGGCGGACTTTTCCAGTCTCGGCGCCCAGTTTTCGCGCGCGGAAACCCGCCCGGTCGATATGCGGGAGGCGGTCGAAGCCTGTGTCGAAGCCGAAGCGCCGCCTCAGCCGGTATTGGCAGTCGAATCGACGGAGCCGTTCATTGTCCGCGGCCTCGAAGAACAGCTCGTACGCGTCGTCCGCAACCTGATCGACAATGCCCGGTCGTTCTCTCCCGCGGCGGGAGGCGTGAGGCTCTCGCTTGCGCGGCACGGGGACGAGGTGGTTCTTCGGGTGGACGATGACGGCCCGGGCATCCAGGCCGGCAAGGAGGAAACCATCTTCGAGCGCTTCTATTCCGACCGCCCGGAAGCCGGCGAGCATTCCGAACGGCATTCGGGCCTCGGGCTGTCGATTTCGCGCGATATCGCGAGGCTCCACGGCGGCAGCATCGCCGCGTCCAACCGCTCCGGCGACGGCGGCGCCGTTCGGGGCGCCCGGTTCGAACTCCGTTTGCCGGCGGCCGAGGCCTGATGCGGGTCCACGCAAGCTGCATCGCGTTCGACGGCATGGGCGTGCTGCTGCGCGGGCCGCCGGGGGCGGGCAAGTCCGACCTCGCGCTCAGGGCTGTCGAAGCGGGCGCGCGGCTGGTCGCCGACGATCTCGTTGCGCTGGACCTTCGCGGCGACCGCGTCTGGGCGGGCCCCCTGCCCCGGGCCGGCGGCAGGCTGGAAGTGCGCGGGGTCGGGATCGTTCGGCTGCCGGCGCTGGATGGCGCGCCGCTTGTGCTGATCGCCGACCTTGCCGCGCCGGAGCGGCTGCCCGAGCCGGAATTCGAGTCCCTCCTGGGTCGGCGGGTGAGGCGTATCCGGTTGGCGCCGTTCGAGATTTCGGCAGCAATCAAACTGCGCCTTGCCGTGCATATGGCATCGGAGGATAAAGGCGCCGCACGAGTGTCGGACAACGATGACGGTCGGTAGCGAATCCATGCGCAGACGCCTCGTGCTGGTAACCGGCATGTCCGGGGCCGGCCGCTCCACCGCCCTGAAGGAACTCGAGGACCTCGGGTTCGAAGCGATCGACAATATTCCGCTGGCCATGCTGGACGGCATCGATACGGACCGTTCCGGGCGCCCGCTGGCAGTGGGGATCGACGCCCGCGCGCGCGACTTCGCCATAGAGGCGGTGCTGGAGCGCATCGCGGACGCTGCGGCCCGTTTCGACATCGCGCCGCTGTTCCTGCACGCCGACGAAGAAACCCTGACACGCCGGTATCGGGAGACGCGCCGGCGGCATCCGATGGCGCCGGACGGCAGCCTCATTGCCGGCATCGAGCGGGAGCGCCGGCTGCTGGAGCCGCTGCGCCGCGCTGCGGATATCGTCATCGACACGTCCCTGCTGACCGCGCACGACCTCCGCCGCCTGCTGCGGGCGCATTTCACCTCCGACCCGCAGGAAGGCATGTCGATTTTCGTCACTTCCTTCGCGTTCCGCCTCGGGCTGCCGCGCGAGGCGGACCTGGTGTTCGACATGCGGTTCCTGTCCAACCCCCACTACATCGATGCGTTGCGGCCGTTGACGGGCCGCGACGAGGCGGTTGGCGCGCACATAGCCGCAGACCCGGACTTCGCGTCCTTTCTCGAAGGCGTCGGCGGTCTGCTGGGGACGCTCCTGCCCCGCTATGCGCGGGAGGGCCGCGCCTATCTGACGATCGCTCTTGGCTGCACCGGCGGCCGCCACCGCTCCGTCTTTACCGCCGAAGAGCTGGCGCGCCTGTTGCGCGAACAGGGCTGGCGGGCCACGCTCACCCATCGCGACCTCGATGAGGCGCGTGAAGATTCGGAGGCGTCGGACGGGCCGTCCGGCGCGCTGGAAACGGAGAACAGCCCATGATCGGCCTGGCGCTCGTTACGCATGGCCGCCTGGCAAGCGAACTGCTTGCGGCGCTCGAGCATGTCGTCGGGCCGCAGGAGCAGGTCTCGGCCGTGTGCATCGGTCCCGACGACGACATGGAGGATCGCCGAACGGAAATCGCCCGCGTTGCGAAGGCCCTCAACACCGGGGACGGCGTTGTCCTGTTGACCGACATGTTCGGCGGCACACCCTCGAACCTCGCCATTTCGGTGCTGGGCGCGTCCAACAGGGGCGAGGTCGAGGTGATCGCAGGGGTCAACCTGCCGATGCTGGTCAAGCTCGCGACCTGCCGCCGGCACAAGACGCTCGCCGAGGCCGTCGCGGATGCCGAGGAAGCCGGGCGGAAATACATCCAGATCGCCTCGAAACTGCTCGCCGAGGCGCCCGGCTGACATGCCCTCGGCGCATTTGCGGATCGTCAACGAACGCGGCCTGCACGCGCGCGCCGCGGCGAAATTCGTGGCGCTTGCGGGGCGCTTCGACGCCGAGGTGCATGTCACCCACCACGACATGACCGTGCCGGGCGTCTCGATCATGGGCCTGTTGCTGCTCGGCGCCGGTAAGGGCTGCGAAATCGAGGTGGTCTGCGAGGGCGCCCAGGCCGCCGCTGCCCTGGCCGCCCTTCGGGCGCTCGTTGCGGACGGCTTCAGCGAGACATGACGGCGGCCGGCGCGCTCACCCGGCCGTCCATGGGTCGATGAGCTCAACTCCGGTGTCGGCGAAGTCCCGGACATTGCGGGTCGCCAGCGCCATGCTGCGCGAGAGCGCGATGGCGGCGATCTGGCAGTCCGCCGGCGAAATCGGCCGGCCCGACCGGCGGCGGCGGGCGGCGACTTCCGCATAGACGCGCGCCGCCCGGCTGTCGAACGGCAGGATGCGGTCGGCGAACAGCCGGCCGAAAGCGCGTTGTGCGGCATCCGCGAGGTTTCGGCGGCGCGCCCCGTCGGGCAGGAAGGCGACGCCAGCGCGGATCTCCGCCTCGGTCACCGCCGCCACGAACAATCGCTCGGCGCGCTGGCTGTCCATCCAGGCGACAACCTCCGGATTCGGCGTAGCGCGCATCGTTTCAGAGACGACATTCGTGTCGAGCACGACCATTCCTGCCGCTCAATCGAAGGTGGGCGGATCGCGCATCGGTTCGCGCGGCGGCAATTCCAGTTCGACGCCGCCGAAGGGCTTGAACAATTCGTGGATCATCGTGCCCAATCCCTGCGCCGGCGGGTCCTCCCGCTGCACTGCCGAGCGCAGGATGGTTCGCGCCTCCTCCTCCATGGACCGGCCGTTGGCCGCCGCACGCAGACGCAGGCGCGTTTTCACTTCGTCGTCGAGCTTGCGGATCGTGATGCTCGCCATCGCCCCCTGCCCTCCTCCCGGCCTGAATGACAGCCTAGAACGTGATTGCAATGCAATCAAGACAAGCAGGCGCCAGCGTCCGGTTGAAAGGATGCCCCGCCGCTTGCTATACGCATCGGGCTTTTCGCGAGCATCCCTTTCCGAACAAGGATCTGTCCTCCGATGCCCGATTATGAGGTTGCCGATATCTCGCTTGCCGACTGGGGCCGCAAGGAGATCGCCATCGCCGAAACCGAGATGCCGGGGTTGATGGCGATCCGCGAGGAATACGGCCCGTCCCGGCCGCTGGAGGGCGCGCGGATTGCGGGCTGCCTGCACATGACCATCCAGACCTCGGTGCTGATCGAAACGCTGCAGACGCTGGGCGCGGAGGTGCGCTGGTCGTCCTGCAACATTTTCTCGACCCAGGACCAGGCGGCTGCGGCCATGGCGGCGTCCGGCGTGCCCGTCTTCGCCTGGAAGGGCGAGACGGAAGACGAGTACTGGCAATGCGTGCACCGCACGGTGGAGGGGCCGGGCGGCTGGCATCCGAACCTGCTGCTCGACGATGGCGGCGACCTGACCAGGCTCATGCACGACGACTATCCGGAACTCATGGGCGGCGTGCGGGGCGTGTCGGAGGAGACGACGACCGGCGTGCTGCGCCTCTACGAGATGGCGAAGACCGGCTCGCTCGCCTGCCCGGCTTTCAACGTCAACGACTCGGTGACCAAGTCCAAGTTCGACAATCTCTACGGCTGCCGCGAGAGCCTCGTGGACGGGATCAAGCGCGCCACCGACGTGATGATCGCCGGCAAGTCCGCGCTCGTCTGCGGCTATGGCGATGTCGGCAAGGGGTCGGCGGAGAGCCTGCGCAGCCAGGGCGCGCGCGTCATGGTAAGCGAGATCGACCCGATCTGCGCCCTCCAGGCCTGCATGGCCGGCTACGAGGTCGTGCGCCTCGACGATGTCGCGGACCGGGTGGACATCGTGGTGACGGCGACCGGCAATACCGATGTCGTGACCATCGACCACATGCGCGCCATGAAGGACCGGGCGATCATCTGCAATATCGGCCATTTCGACAATGAGATTCAGGTGGACGCGCTGCGGAACCTGGTCTGGCACAATGTCAAACCGCAGGTGGACGAGGTCGAATTTCCCGACGGCAAACGGCTGATCCTGCTGGCGGAGGGCCGACTGGTGAACCTCGGCTGCGCGACCGGCCATCCGAGCTTCGTGATGTCGGCGAGCTTCTCCAACCAGGTGCTGGCCCAGATCGAACTCTGGACCAACGGGGAGCAATACGACCGGCAGGTGCATGTGCTGCCGAAGCATCTCGACGAGAAGGTCGCCCTGCTGCACCTGTCGCGGCTCGGCGCCCGGCTGACCGAATTGCGCCCGGACCAGGCGGACTATATCGGCGTCCCGCAGGCCGGACCGTTCAAGCCCGACTACTACCGCTACTGAGCGTTGCCGGGCGCAGGCAGCAGGCCCTCCAGAACGGTTGCGAGAAGCGCCAGGTCGGCAGGGCGGCTGAGCCGGTGGTCGCCGTCTTTCACGAAAACCGCCCGCACATCCTCGCATTCGAGACGCTCGATCAGCCGCAGCGACTCCCGCCAGGGAACGGCGTCGTCGCGCATCCCGTGAAGGAGGCGCACCGGCCGGCGCAGGGCGATCGGGCCGTCCAGCAGGCAGTGGCGCTTTCCATCCTCGATCAGCGCCTTCGTGATCGTGTAGGGCCCGTCCCCGTACTCGCTCGGGCGCAGGAAGAATCCCTGCCCGTCGAGCGCGCGGCGCTGCTCCGCCGTCAATCCCGCCTCCATGCGCCGCACGAAATCGGCCGCCGGGGCAATGCCGATGAGCGCATGAATCCGCTCCGGACGGGCCAGCGCCGCCAGCAGCATCAGCCAGCCGCCCATGCTGGAGCCGACCAGTATCTGCGGCCCCTCCGTCAGCCGGTCGAGCACCGCGAGCGTGTCGGCGAGCCAGTCCGAAATCACCGCCTCGTCGAACCGCCCGCCCGAGGTGCCGTGGCCCCGATAGTCGAACCGGAGAAAGGCCCTGCCCTGCCGCCGGCAGAGGGCGTCCAGGGCCGTGGCCTTCTCGCCCGTCATGTCGGACATAAAGCCGCCGAGGAACACCACCCCCGGCTCCCATCCGGCGACGCGCCGGTAAGCCAGCGGCGGCCCGTCCGGTCGGGTCAGGAACTCCGGCTTCGGGTCTTCCTTCTCCGTCACGGCCACCTCCGATCATGCAACGGAACGCAGCCTCAGCCTGCAACCGATCCGCCGAAGACGCCAGCCATGGGCAAGCCGGGCCTTCACATTGCCGCCGAGATTGCCGATGGTCGCGTTTGCCATGCCGCCATCCCCCGCCGAAATCCGGATCAAGGGCAAGACAATCCTGCAGGTGCTGCCTGCGCTGGAGGCGGGCGGCGTCGAGCGGGGGACGCTGGAGATCGCCGCGGCACTCCGCGAGGCGGGCGCACGGGCATTGGTGGTCTCCTCCGGCGGACGGATGGCGGCAGGCCTGGGCGCGGACCACATCGCCCTGCCCGTCCACACGAAAAACCCTCTCGGCCTCTGGCGCAATGCGGCCCGCCTGAAGGAACTGATCGAGCATGAAGGTGTGGACCTCGTCCACGCCCGGTCGCGCGCGCCCGCCTGGAGCACCCGCTCGGCGGCAAGGCGCGCGGGGGTTCCGTTCGTCACCACATTCCACGGCGCATACGGCGCCCGCAGCGCCGCCAAGCGCGCCTGGAACCGGATCATGATCCGGGGCGACCGGGTCATCGCCGTCTCGGACTTCATCGCCGCACATATGCGCGAAGTCTATGGCTGTGCCCCGGAACGCATCCGGACTGTGCATCGGGGCATCGACGCCGCGGCGTTCGATCCCAGCACCGTCCCGCCGCGCGAGAGGGCTGCCCTGCGCGCCGCATGGGCCGTCCCGGAAGGCGCGCGGGTCGTGTTGCTGCCGGGCCGTCTCACCCGGCTCAAGGGTCACGGCGTGCTGATCGAGGCGATGCGGCTGCTCGCAGACCCGGAGCTCGTCGCCGTATTCGCGGGCTCCGACCGGGACCGGGACGCCTATCGGCAGGAACTGGAAGCGCAGGCGCGCGGCCTCCCGGTGCGCTTCGCCGGTCATATCGACGACGTGGCGGCCGCCTATGCGGCAAGCGATGTCGTCATTTCCGCTTCCGTCCAGCCGGAATCCTTCGGGCGCGTGCTGGCGGAGGCCGGCGCCATGGGCGTTCCCGTCGTCGCCAGCGACCACGGCGGCGCGCGCGAAATCCTTCTGCACGGCGAGACCGGCTGGCTGGTCCCGCCGGGCGACCCCGCCGCACTCGCCGGGGGCATTCGCACCGCGCTCGCCGCCGCAGGACCCGCCCTTGCGGAAAGGGCCCGCGGCCATGTGCTCGCCCGCTTCACCCGCGCGGCCATGTGTGCGAAGA
The DNA here is from genome assembly GCA_022821735.1 of Alphaproteobacteria bacterium. Taxonomy (GTDB): domain Bacteria; phylum Pseudomonadota; class Alphaproteobacteria; order Bin95; family Bin95; genus Bin95. Next base: position 20,445 of record JAJECZ010000172.1, read on the forward strand.
CGCTGGCGGTCTATGGAGAACTGCTTTGACGAGTTCCCGGAAGCGCCCGACCGAAGCCGGAGAGCCTTCCCCGATTTCCTGCTACATCCGCACCCTCAACGAAGAGAGCCGGATCGGGGCGGCCGTCCGCGCGGCCCTTTCGGTCGCGCGCGAAGTCGTTGTGGTCGATTCCGGCTCGACGGATGGCACCGTTGCAGCGGCCGAAGCCGCAGGCGCAAGGATTGTGAAGCAGGAGTGGCTGGGCGGCGGCCACCAGAAGCGCGTCGGAGAGGACGCCTGCCGGCACGACTGGCTGCTGGACCTGGACGCCGACGAGATCGTAAGCGAGGATCTGGCGCAGGAGGTCCGGGCCCTTTTCGCCGGGGCCGGGCCGGATGCAGACGTTTACCGGCTCTCCCTCGTGACCGTCGATCCGTCCGGACGCATCTGGCGCCGGGCGCGCGCTCCCCGCCGCGCCAAGCTCTACGATCGGCGCAAGATCCGCATGCCCGCGCACGGCGCATGGGACCAGTTCCGTATTCCCGCCGGCCTTCGGGTGCGCCGGCTCCGGGGACCGCTCCTGCACCATGCCTTCGAAGACATCGCCCATCTCTCGCGCAAACAGGGCAGCGCCATGGTCCGCCGGGTCCGGTTTCTGGACGGGGACCGGCGCCCGGCGATCGCGCTCAGGGTCTGGCTCGGCCTGCCGGTCTTCTTCCTCCGGAACTACCTGCTGCGCGGCCAGTGGCGGGAAGGCCGCTACGGTTTCCTCTTCGCGCTGACCACCGCATACAATCACTGGCTGCGCTACGCGATGCTCTACGAGCGTCGGCACGGGCGCGCGGGCAGGGACGGCAGCGAGTGACTGTCGATTCTATTTCCTTGACGGCCGCGCCGTATGGACGCAGGCTTCCGCCTTCACGGCGCCAGAGCCTGTACCTACCGCCTTGTTGATGCGGTCGTTGAGGGCCCGCGCCGAAGCGAGGAGTGAGGAGGACTATCGATGACAGGGTTGAAACGAATTACGGTCTGGTGCCTGGCGCTGTTCGCCGGCGCGCTGGTCGCAATGGCGCCGGCAAAGGATGCTTCGGCGCAGGAATTCAAGCTGCAATTCCAGACGGCGTTCCCATCTTCGTTCTACACCCACAACAGCTTCCTGTATTTCGCGGACCGCGTGAAAGCGTTGTCGAACGGGCGCGTCGAGATCATCGTCCAGCCGGGCGGCGCGATCGTGCCCTCGTTCGAGCTTCTGGACGCGACGGCCCGCAAGGTGCTGGACGGCGGATTCTCGGCATCGGCCTACTATGTCGGCAAGAACCGCGCCGCGGCGCTGTTCGGCCCGGCGCCGGGCGGCCCGTGGGGCTTCGACTGGATCGACTATTGGGGCTGGGTCTATGACGGCGGCGGCCTCGAACTGCACAACCGGCTCTTCACGGAAATCCTCGACCGCGATGTCGTCGTGTTCCCGATCTCGCCGGTGGGCAACCAGCCGCTCGGCTGGTTCAACCGCGAGGTAACGAGCTGGGAGGACCTCGCCACGATCAAGTGCCGGGCGACGGGCATTACCGGCGAGGTGATGTCGAAGTCGGGCATGAAGACCGTCAACATGTCCGGCGGCGAAATCCTGCCCGCCGTCGAGCGCGGCATCATCGACTGCGCCGAGTGGGCGGGTCCGGCCGCCGACATCGACATGGGCTTCTACCAGATCCTGAAGCACTACTACCTGCCGTCCGCGCATGAGCCGGCGACGCTGATCGAACTCATCATCAACGGCGATGTGTGGCGCTCGCTGCCGAAGGACATCCAGGAGATCATGAAGTCGGTGAGCTGGGAGGCGACGCTCTGGCAGGTGATCCAGACGCACAGGCTCAACGCCGTTGCGATCAAGAAGCTGAAGGAGGCCGGCGTCCAGTTCCACAAGACCCCGGACAGCATCCTCGACGGCCAGATGAAGGCCTGGGAGGAAATCCGCGATCAGGCAATCGCGGAAAACCCCTTCTTCGCCGAGGTGATCGAGTCCCAGCGCGTCTATGCCGAGGAGATCGTGCCTGCACGGCAGTTCTCCCAGGTCGATTACGACTGGCTGGCGGACTACTACTGGAAGAAGTAGCGGCGACAGCGTGACGGGCCGCCCGCCTCCCGCTCCGGCGGGAGGCGGGCGGTTTCTTCCGGTCCGGCCCGGATACGCAGACGAACTCGCATGGAGGCAGGCCCATGAAGGCCGTGGTGTTTCTCGGCGACCGCCAGCTCGAATTCATGGAGTTCCCCGATCCCGTTCCCGGGCCCGGCGAAGCGGTGATCGAGATCAAGGCTTCGGGCATGTGCGGCAGCGACCTCAAGATGTACCGGGCCAGGGGCGGAGCGGCCGCGCTCGGTCTCGGCGGTCCGGGAGGGCCGGTGATCGCCGGGCATGAGCCCTGCGGCGTGGTGGCGGCCGTCGGCGACGGCGTGCCGGAAGCGCTCGCCAGGGTCGGCGACCGCGTCATGGACCACCACTATGACGGCTGCGGCGTGTGCAAGCATTGCCGGCAGGGCTGGTCGCAGATGTGCCTCGAAGGCACGACGGTATTCGGCGCGACGGGCCACGGCGCGCATGCCGCCTACATGAAGGTGCCGGCGCACACGCTCGTGAAGCTGCCGGACGAGCTTTCCTACAAGACGGGCGCCGCGATCTCCTGCGGCACTGGCACCGCCTACGGCGCGCTGAAGCGCCTCGCGCTGGCGGGCGACGAGACAATCGCAATCTTCGGCCAGGGCCCGGTCGGCCTGAGCGCCACGCAGCTGGCCAAGGCGATGGGCGCCCGCGTAATCGCGCTCGATATCGGCGAGGAACGGCGCGACCTCGCGCGGCAATTCGGCGCCGACGAGGTCGTCGATCCACGCTCCAACGATGTCGTCCAAGCGATCCGCGACCTGACCGACGGCGAGGGCGCGCAGAAATCGCTGGACTGCTCATCCAGTCCGGAGGCGCGCCGCGATGCCGTGCGCTGCGTGAGGAGCTGGGGCACGGCCTGCTTCGTCGGCGAAGGCGGCGATGTCACCATCGACGTTTCCACCGACATGCTGCGCCGCCAGGTGACCGTGGTCGGCTCCTGGACCTTCTCGAAGAACGGCCAGGCCGAATGCGCGCGCTTCGTCGCCGAGCGCGGGATCGATGTGGATGCGCTGTTCACGCACGAGTTCGCGCTAGACCAGGCCGTGGACGCCTACAAGCTTTTCGACACCCAGACGACCGGCAAGGGCGTATTCCTGATGTGACGGCCGGCGCCGGAGCAGACGGCGCGGGTTCCGCCAATTCGAGAGGGAACGAGGCTGCGATGAACGAAACGGTTGAGAAGTGGATGCGACGTATCGTCGGCTTCGTCGATGGCGTGTCCGACTGGATCGGGGCCTGGATCCTCGCGTTCCTGGCGCTGCCGCTGCTGTATGTCGTCTGCCACGAGGTGATCGCGCGCTATGTGTTCAATGCGCCGACCAATTGGGCGTTCGAACTCACCTTCATGACTTACGGCGCCTTCTTCATGCTGGGCGCCGGCTACACCCTGCTCAAGGGCGGCCATGTCCGCACCGACATCTTCTACAACAACTGGTCGTTCCGCACCCGCGGCATCATCGACACGACGCTCTACATCGTCGCCTTCTTCCCCGGCATGATCTTCTTCTTCATCGTCGGCTGGGAAGAAATGCTCCACGCCTACAACACCGCCGAACGGTCGGACATGACACCGTGGGGGCCGTCTATCGTGCCGTTCAAGGCGACGATACCGGCCTCGGCGGCGTTGCTGTTGTTCCAGGGCGTCTCGGAACTCTGCAAGAGCTTCTACGCCATGGTGGAAAACAAGCCGCTCCTTGAGGATGCTGAGCTGATAGGGAGCGAAGTATGAGCACTGACATTCTCGGCCTGGTCCTGCTCTGCTCGCTCATCGCAGGCATCTTCGTCGGCTTCCCTATCGCCTTCACGCTGATCATCCTGGCGACCGGTTTCGGCTATGCCGTCTTCGGCGATTCGGTCTTCTACCAGATGTACTTCCAGACCCTGGGCATCATGAAGGCAAGCGAACTCGCCGCGGCTCCGCTGTTCATCTTCATGGGCCACATTCTGGAACGCGCCGGGTTGATGGCGCGGCTCTTCCGATCGTTCCAATTCATATTGGCCCCGGTGCGGGGCTCGCTCTATCTGGGCGTGCTCGGCACCGCGACGCTCTTCGCCACGGCGACCGGCATCATCGGCGCGTCGATCACCGTGATGGGCATGATGGCGGCGCCGGCCATGACCCGCGCCGGCTACGATCCGCGCATGTCTGCAGGCGTCATCGCCGCCGGCGGCTGCCTCGGCATTCTCATCCCGCCAAGCGTCATGCTGCTGGTCATGGGCCCCATCATCGGCGTCTCGGTCATCGACCTGTTCGCCGCCGCGCTCATTCCGGGCCTGATCCTGGCCGGCCTCTATATCGGCTACGCGATGATCCGCTCGTTCCTGAACCCGGAACTCGGGCCGCCGCTGCCGCCGGAAGACCGCGCGACTTCGATCGGCCAGATCTTCCGGGAATTCTTCTCGGGCATCGTGCCGCTGGCCGTCATCATGTTCTCGGCCCTGGGCAGCATCATCGTCGGCATCGCGACGCCGACAGAGGCCGCCGGCATGGGAGCGCTCGGCGCGACCCTGCTGACGGTGGCCTATCGCCGGCTGACCTGGCGCATCCTGCTCGACGCCTGCCGGCACACGCTCACCACTACGAGCCTGGTGCTGTTCCTGGCGGTCGCCTCGAACATCTACGGCGCGGTGTTCACCCGGCTCGGCACCGGCAACCTGCTGACCAACTTCATGCTCGGGCTGCCCGTGGACCCGCTGTTCCTGCTCGCCATCCTGATGGTGGTCATCTTCATTCTCGGATGGCCGCTGGAGTGGCCGGCGGTGGTGTTCATCTTCCTCCCGGTCTTCGTGCCCGTCGTGCAGAAGCTCAACTTCGACCTGGTCTGGTTCAGCACGCTCGTAGCCGTGAACCTGCAGACGGCGTTCCTGTCGCCGCCCGTTGCGATGGCTGCATATTATTTGCGTGCCGTGGCGCCACACTGGTCGCTGGGCGACATCTACCGCGGCATGGCGGCCTTCATGTGTCTGCAGGTGATCGGCCTGGCGATCGTGTTCTTCTTCCCCGGAACCGCGACCTGGCTGCCGAGCATCCTGTTCGACCGCTGACCCGCTGACCTGACGACGCTTCGCCGCCGCCCTGCCCCGCTTGCGCCGGGGCGGGGCGGCGGCAATACTCGGCTGCGGACGAGAAGGAAGCGGGAAGGCCCCATGAAGCATCTGTGGTTCCACCTCATGCCCTATACCGAGCTGCCGGACGATTTCCGGGAGCAGAACCCGTCGGTGTGGGTCGATATCCATTCGCGCCTCTTCGACCCCGAACGCGCGCACTACATGTACAACGACTTCATGGACGAGATGGAGTATGCGGCCGAGGTCGGCTTCGACGCCGTGTGCTGCAACGAGCACCACTCCAACGGCTACGGGCTGATGCCCTCGCCCAACCTGATCGCGTCGGCGCTCGCCCGGCGCGCCAACCCCGACACCGCGCTCTGCGTCATGGGCAACAGCCTCGCGCTCTACAACCCGCCGACCCGCGTCGCGGAAGAGTTCGCGATGATCGACTGCATCTCGGGCGGGCGGCTGATCGCCGGCTTCCCGGTCGGCTCGCCGATGGATACCTGCTACGCCTACGGCCAGAACCCGAGCCTGCTGCGCGAGCGCTATCTCGAGGCCCACGACCTCGTGATGCGCGCCTGGACCGAGCCCGACACCTTCGCGTTCAACGGCCGCTTCAACCAGCAGCGCTACATCAATATCTGGCCGCGCCCGGTGCAGAAGCCGCACCCTCCGGTCTGGATTCCCGGCGGCGGCTCGGTCGAGACCTGGCGCTGGTGCGCCGAGATGGACTATGTGTACTGCTACCTCTCCTATTTCGGCTACAAGGCCGGCCTGCAGACCATGCAGGGCTTCTGGGAGGAGATGAAGCGGCTCGGCAAGGAGCCGAACCCCTACCGCGCCGGATTCCTGCAATTCGTCGGCGTCGCCGAGACCGAGGAAGAGGCCTACAGGCTCTACCGGGAGCCGGCGGAGTATTTCTACGGGCGGTGCCTGCATATCGACCCGCGCTTCGCCGCCCCGCCGGGCTACACCACCGAGGCGACGCAGCGCGCCGGCATCCAGAGCCAGGTCGCCAACGCCGCGCTGCAGAACCGCAAGGCGCTCCAGGTCTCCAGGTCCGCGCGCGAGTTCGACGCCATTCTGGACAACGGCTATGTCATCATCGGCACGCCGGACCAGGTGGCGGACAAGCTGCGCCAGGTGATCCGCGACCTGCGCTTCGGGCAGCTCATGCTGCTGCTGCAGTTCGGCAACATGGACAAGCAGCTGGCGAAGTACAACTCCCGCCTCTATGCCGAGCAGGTGATGCCGCAGCTCCAGGATGTCTGGAGCGAGTGGGAGAACCACTGGTGGCCGACGCCGATGGCCGCCGCCGACCGCGCTGCTCCCGACCCCATCGCGCACCGCGCCGTGGCGGCCGAATAGGAGCGCGGCAGGCTATGGACATGGCTTCCCCGCCTCCCGCCGTCGACCATGTGGACGTCAACGGCGAACCCTGCCGCGTCTGGCGCAAGGGATCGGGCCGCCCACTCGCCTTCCTGGCCGGCCATGGCGGACTGCCCAAATGGCCGGCCTTCCTCGACCGGCTGGCGGAGAGCCACGAAGTCGTCGCGCCCTCCATCCCCGGCTATCCGGGCGGCCTCGGGCACACGAAGCTCGTGGACCATCTGGACTGGGTGCTGGCGGTCCGCGACCTGTTGAACGGCTGCGGCCTCGAGGGCGGCGACACCCTGCTGGCCGGCTCCGGGCCCGGCGCATCCTTCGCGCTGGAGGTCGCCGCACTCTGGCCGCACAAGGTGGACCGGCTGGCGCTGATCGCGCCTTGGGGCCTGTTCGACGAAGCCGAGCCGATGACCGACCCCTGGGGCCAGCGCATTCCGGAACTGCCGGGGATGCTCTGCGCCGACCCGGAGAACTGGAACGCGCTCAAGGCCGCGCCCGAAGGCGCGAATTCGGTGGAATGGCCGATCGAGCAGACGCGCGCCCTGGAGGCGTCCGCGCGCGCCTTCTGGCCGCTCGGCAACAGCGGGCTGGAGAAGCGCCTCGGCCGGGTGCGGGCGCCCGCCCTGCTGCTCTGGGGCGCGGAGGATCGCATCCTGCCGCGCTCCTACGGGGAGCGGATCGCAGCGGGGCTCGGCGGCCCGGCCAGCCTTCAGGCCATCGACGGCGCCGGCCACCTCGCCGAACTCGACAGGCCTGCCGAGGTCGCGGAGGCCATCCGGGCCTTCTTCGCCTGATCCGCAGCATGTCCTGCACGGGTAACGCGCGAATCGTCTTCCCGGAGTTGCCGAAGCGGATCTTCCAGATCATCTATGCCGACCCGCCATGGGACTATAAGGGCCAACTCCAGCATGCCGGGCCGGGCAGCGGCGACTCCGGCGGCGCGGTCCGCCACTATCCGACAGTCACGCTGGACGATCTCAAGACGCTTCCGGTCGCGGACATCGCAGCAGAGAATTCGCTGCTGTTCCTCTGGGCCACCAATCCGCATCTGGACCAGGCCATCGATCTCGGGAAGGCATGGGGCTTTAACTGGGCCACGGTCGCGTTCGTGTGGGACAAGCAGAAGACCAATCCCGGCTTCTACACGCTCAGCCAGTGCGAGCTGTGCCTCGTCTTCAAGCGCGGCAGGATTCCGCAACCGCGGGGTGCGAGGAACATCCGCCAGCTCGTGAGCGCCAAGCGCGGCCCGCATTCGGAAAAGCCCGCCGAAGTCCGAGAGCGCATCGAGGCGATGTTTCCCGCCCAATCGAAGATCGAACTCTTCTCTCGCGAGCGCGCACCCGGCTGGACGGCCTGGGGCCTCGAAGCCCTGTCCGTCCCGATGAATGCAGGCGGGTAGCCGATGAGCGAAGCAGCATTCGGTGTCCGCGCGCTGGGCGAAGTCGTCCTGCGAACGGGCCGGCTGGACGAGATGCGGGCCTTCTACCGGGACATCATCGGACTTGAGGTCATGCGAGTGTTCGAGGACGGCATGACCTTCTTCCGCCTGGCGCCCGGCTTCGAAGGCCACACGGCAGTGCTGGCCCTCTTCCCGCTCGACCGGGGCGAGGGCTGGCAGGGCCACGAGCAGTCCCGCTCCACGCTGCACCATTTCGCGCTGAGCATCCCCCATGCCGAGCATGCCGCCGCGCTGGCCGCGCTCACCGCCCGGGGCCTCGAACCGTGGACCGCATTTCACGAATGGGTCGGCTGGCATTCCATCTATGTCCATGACCCCGACGGCAACACGGTCGAACTCGTCAGCGCCCCGGAGCCGGCATGACGGACTGTACGCGGCCAAGCCTTCGGTTTCCGGGCGAAGCTTGCCGCGATAGTCCGGCCCGCCTAGTGTAATTCGACTTCCGAGCCGTGGACCCACGCGGCGGACCGAAGCGGCTTCTTCGACAAGTCGGCACGCAAATGGCTATGAATTTCGACACCAGCAACCGCACTTGGCGCCAGTTGATGGGGAACGGTCTGCTCTACCGGGTCCCGCCGTTCCAGCGCGACTACAGTTGGGGCGAAGAGGAGTGGGATGACCTCTGGCACGATGTTCGCGAGGTCATGCGCCCGGAAGGAGAGCCGGCGCACTATATGGGTTATCTCGTCCTGCAGTCGGAGGACGGCAAGCGGTTCGACATCATTGACGGGCAACAACGCCTTACAACCCTGAGCATTCTCGTGCTGGCCGCCTTGCGACGATTGAACGTCCTGCTGGACAAGGGACGGGATACGGAAAACACCCGCAAAAGGCTTGAGAGTCTGCGGCAAGGCTACATCGGATACCTCGATCCTGTGACGCTGGTGTCGGAGCCCAAGCTGAAACTGAATCGAAACAATGACCATTATTTCCAGACATATCTGGTCCCTCTGAGGTCGCCCTTGCCGAGACGGGGATTCAGAAGGTCGGAACACGACATGCGCAAGGCGTTCGAGTGGTTCGACCGCCGTTTTCGAGATTATCTGGAGGAAGAGGACGATCCCGGCTTAGCTGTCGTGCGACTGATCGACGGGATGAGCGACAAACTGCTTTTTACCGTCATCACGGTCACCGACGAACTGAATGCCTACCGGGTGTTCGAAACGCTGAATGCACGGGGCGTGCGGCTCTCGGCGACCGATCTTTTGAAAAACTACCTGTTCTCGCTTCTGCATCGCCAAGGCGAGCATGAGCGCGAGATCGAGACGCTGGAAGAACGCTGGAACGAAATCGTGGGAAGGCTCGGGGAGGAGAGCTTTCCCGATTTCCTGCGTGTCCACTGGATCAGCCGGAGAACGACCGTCCGGTTGTCGGACCTGTTCAAGACTGTCCGCGCCCAAGTCCAAGACAGGGGGGATGCGTTTTCGCTGTTGCAGGAACTCGAAGCCGATATCGAGGCTTATCTGGCGCTGACGCAGCCGGACGGCTCGGATTGGCCTGTCGAGTGGAAGCAGCACGCCCGGACCCTTCGCATGTTCAGTGTCCGCCAGCCATTCCCGCTGCTGCTGGCTGCCCGGCGTTCGCTGGGCGATGCCGAATTCGAGAGGCTGCTGCGCAACGTCGTGATTATCTCCTTTCGCTACAATGTCATCGGCGGCCTTCATGGAAGCGAGCAGGAGCGGATTTACCACGCAGAGGCCCAAAGGATTTCGAGAGACGAACACTCGTCGATCAAGGAAATCATGGGCAGCTTGAGGCCGGTCTATCCCGATGACGAGCGGTTCCGGCTGAGTTTCGGCGAGAAGTCCATCGGCGTTGCGCAGACACGGAACAAGCGGGTCGTCCGCTATATTCTGTTCGAGTTGGAGCGGCAGGCCTCCGGCAATCGCCTTGACTTCGAGGACAGCCGGATAACCCTGGAGCATATCTATCCGCTGAATCCCGAAGAGGGCTGGGACCGGTTCGGCGAAGGAGGCCTGGACGCACAGACATCGCGCCTCGGCAATATGGCGTTGCTGGAAGCCGGCCCGAACCGCGATGCCGGCAATTCCGGCTACGAAGCCAAGCGGGCACTGCTCGCAAACAGCGGTTTCCGGACGACCCAGGACATTGCGCGCAAATACACGGAGTGGACGCCGGAGACCATCGAGGCGCGCCAGGAGGCTATGGCAAGGATCGCAGCGGCCGCATGGCGTATCGACTTTCCCCGCTGAAACCCGTCGCGGCGAAGCGCTGTCCGATTCGAGCGGCCTCTTCGAACGATGACCGGCGTGAACAGCGATAGCCCATCCGGAGCAAACCTGTCACCCGCCGCGCACCTGCACCATGTGCATCTGTTCGCGGCGGATATCGACGCGACCGTCGCGTGGTGGCGGGAGAAGCTCGGGGGCGTGGTGGCCTTCGACGGCGAGTTCGGCGGGGCGCGCAATGTGTTCATGGAGGTGGGGCGCGGCCGCCTCCACCTCTACGACCAGCCGCCGCGCGGGGCGCCGGGCGGGGCCGTGCACCATGTCGGCATCCGGACGGACGACCTCCCCGCACTCCATTCACGGCTGCTCGCGCTCGGTGTGCCGTTCCGCTCCGGCATCCGCGAGTTCGGGTCGTGGCGCTACATCATGTGCGAGGCGCCCGACGGCGTGCTGCTGGAACTCTTCCAGATCGACACGGACGACATGCCGCCCGCGCTGGCGCGTTATTTCGTCCCCTGACGCTCTGGCGGCTTCCACTTCCCCTACCGCAGGGAGCTGCCGAACAGGTCGCGGGCGACGATGTGGCGCTGGACCTCGTTCGGGCCCTCGCCGATGCGGCGGATACGCATTTCGCGGTACCAGCGCTCGAAGGGCAGGTCCTTGGTGACGCCGTAGCCGCCGTGTATCTGCATCGCCCGGTCCACCACCCGGCCCGACGCCTCGGTCGCCACGATCTTGGCGAGCGCGGAGTCGGTGCGGAAGGGCTCGCCGCGCCGCGCCTTGTCGGCAGCGGCAAGCGTGATCCAGAGCGCCTGGCGGATGTCGATCTCGTTTTCGACCACCATCCACTGGATGCCCTGGCGGTGCGCCAGCTTGTCGCCGAAGGTCTCCCTGATCCCGGCATATTCGACCGCGAGCTCCTGCGCCTTGACGGCGACGCCGATGCAGGTGGCCGCATAGGGGATGCGCTGGCGCGATACGCGGTCGTTGGCGATGGCGAACCCGCCGTTGACCTCGCCCAGCACGTTTGCGTGCGGCACTCGCATGTCCTCAAATTGCAACTCGGTGGCGTAACGCGCCGCGCGCAGCGTGTGGACGATGCGGCGCACATGGAAGCCGGGCGTGTCGGTCTCGACGATGAAGCAGGTGACGCCCGCCCGCCCCTTCGTCGGGTCGGTGCGCGCGAAGACGAGGCCGAAATCCGCCCGGTCGGCCCCGGAGATGAACATCTTGGCGCCGTTGACGACCCAGTCGTCGCCGTCGCGCACCGCGCGGGTCTGGATGGCCCGGGCCGGGTCCGAGCCGCCCGAGGGCTCGGTCAGGCCAAAGAAGGTCTTCTTCTCGCCGCGCAGCATCGGAAACAGGAAGCGCTGCTTCTGGTCGTCATTGGCCTCGAACATCTGCGCGAGGCCGGCTCCGCCGAACACGTTGTAGCAGGGCGCGTAGAGGCCCGCGCGGTGCTGCGACATCTCGATGGCGAGCAGGGTGCGCGTCACGATATCCACGTCCGGGCCGCCGAATTCGGGCGGGATGTCGAGGCCGTAGAGCCCCATCTCCGCCACCCTTCCAGCCAGCCGTTCATGGTCCTCCGGCGGCAGGCTGTCGGCGTCGGGGTCGAGGCCGTCTTCCAGCGGCACGATCTCCTCGCGGACGAAGCGGCGCACCTGGTCCACGATCAGTTTCTGCTCGTCGGTAAGGGACAGGTCCATAAGTCTTGCGCTTTCCCGATTTCGAAAATGTCGTCGCAGCGGCCGGTCAGGCCGGGCTGAGGCGCCCCAGGCCCACGCCGTCCTCCGGCGGGTTCCAGTCCGGGAGGCATCCGTGGTCGGCCCGGTGGACCATCATCAGCTCCAGCCAGCGGGTACGCGGCTGGTGGTTGACCTCCAGGCGGAAGAACAGCCCCTCGCCGCGCTCCGCCAATTCCCGCCCGAGCTCGCCGCGCAGGCCGAACAGCGAGCGCGCATCGACCCGGACGATGGCCCGCACCGCCGCTCCGTTGTCGGAGAGCTGATAGACGCCGAGCTGGCCGCTGAGCGCGGCCACGGCCTCCGCGTCGAGCCGCCGCCAGGGCTTGTCGAGTCGCACGGCCATCTATTCCCCCGTGAAATTCGCCGGGCGCTTCTCCAGCCGCGCCGCGATCCCCTCCCGGGCGTCGCGGGAAAGGCGGGCGGCCCGCAGCATCCCCGCCAGGTCTTCGTGGGGCGTCGCATCGCGAAAGGTCATCTGCCGCAGCATGACGGCCTTCATCGCCTTCATCGCGAGCGGCGCATTGGCGGCGAGGCGCGCGGCGACGGCCGCAACCGCCGCTTCGAGTTCGTCGTCGGGCGCGACCTTGTGGATCATGCCGAGCGCGTGCATCCGCGCCGCGGACATCGGGTCGCCGAGCAGCAGCATCTCGCGCGCCGCCACGGGACCGCCGGTCTCCACGATCTTCTTGGCGAGGAACCAGGTCGGCACCAGCCCGATCTGCGCCAGCGACATGCCGAAGCGCGCGCTCTCCGCGGCCACGACGAGGTCGCAATGCAGGGCGAGTTCGTTGCCGCCCGCAATCGCATCGCCGTGTACGACTGCCACGACCGGCAGGGGATAGTGCTGCACGGCGTCCAGCACCGCCTCTATCGGGCTCTCGGTGTCGAGCGTCCCGGCCCGTTCGCGCAGGTCCATCCCGGCGCAGAACACGGGCCCCTCGGCGCGCAGCACGGTCAACCGCTCGGTCCTGTCCGGCTCGCCCCGGAAAGCGTCGAGCAGGGCGTCGAGCATCTCGCGGTTGAGCGCGTTGCGCTTCTCCGGGCGGTTCAGGCGCACGGTGCGCACCGGGCCCTCGCGTTCGATCGGGACAATCGTCATCGATTCCTCAAACTGTCATTTTTTCCCCGCGAAAGTCTTGCATGCGGGCGCGCGCTATCCAACCATGCCGGTCTTGGGGACAGATTCAGAGACACGGCATGAAACCTTCGCTTGCGCCCGACCTGAAAAGCGTTCGCCGTTTCGATGTCACGGTGGACCAGACCATCGACTTCATGGGCGAGGACCTGCGCGTCTTCGCCACCACCTTCATGCTGGCGCGGATCGAGCAGACCTGCCGCGAGCTGGTGCTGTCCCATCTCGACGACGGCGAGGACTCCGTCGGCGCGCGGGTGGAGATCGACCATCTGGGGCCGACGCTTGCGGGCATGTGGATCGAGGTCAACGCCCGCGTCCTGTCCCTCGACGGGCAGCGCGTCGAAATGGCTGCCGACATCTGCGATGCGCTCGGCCAGGTAGGCCGCGCCCGCCACACGCGTTTCGTCATCGACAAGAACCGCCAGCGCGAGCGCATCTCCGCGCGGCGGGCCAAGGCCGAGGCCGCCGGCGCGCTGTAGCACCCGACCGCCGCCGCCGTCAGCGGTCCAGCACCGATTCGAACCCTTCGAAGTGCGGATGGCCGAGATAGAGGTCGCGCCGTTCGCCGGCGCCCGCATGTGCCTTCCGGAAGGCCTCGGAGCGGGTCCACGCGATGAAGGCTTCGCGGTCGCGCCACGTCGAGTGGGAGGCGTACAGCGTATGGTCTTCCTCCTCCGGCCCCTTGAGAAGCCGGAATTCCAGGAACCCCGGCACGCCGTCGAGATGGGAGTTGCGTTCGGCCCATAGCCCTTCGAAGTCCGCTTCGCGTCCGCGCACGATGCGGAACCGGTTCATCGCGATAAACATCGCCCGCTCGCCCCTCCTCTTCGCCATTGGCTGCGAGGCAAGAATACCGGCGCGCCCCGGCAGGGAAAGAGGATAGTGCGTACGGCGGCCGCCGGGAGCAGGCTTGCGCAGGAGGCGGGTTGGGCATACCGTTTTTCCCGCCCGCAACCTTTGCAGGCATGAAGACGAACGGCAGCAATCTCGACAGGCCGGCATCTTCGATGCGGCCGCCGGTGGACCCCATGACCGACATCCTCGACAGAGCGCCTCCCCGAACCGAACTCAGCGACGCCGAGTGGCGCCGCCGCCTCACGCCCGAGCAATACAAGGTGACGCGCCGGCACGGCACCGAGCGACCCTTTGCGAACGAGTACCACGCCACCAAGACGCCCGGCACCTATCGCTGCATATGCTGCGGTATCCCGCTGTTCGAAAGCGATACCAAGTTCGACAGCGGCACCGGCTGGCCCTCCTTCACCCGGCCGGTCTCCGAGGCGGCGGTGGCCGAGAAGGTGGACCGGAGCTGGTTCATGACCCGCACCGAGGTGCTTTGCGCGGGGTGCGACGCGCATCTGGGCCATGTCTTCCCGGACGGGCCGCCGCCGACGGGGCTGCGCTACTGCATGAACTCGGCCTCGCTCCGCCTGGAGCCGAAAGGCTGACCTCGCCCCAACCCAAGGAAAGACGCCCCCATGCTCTACGAACTGCGCACCTACAATGCCGCGCCCGGCAAGATCGACGCGCTCAACGCCCGCTTCCGCAACCACACCTGCGCCCTCTTCGCCCGGCACGGCATCGGGGTCGCCGGCTTCTGGATCAACCGGGCGGACCCGAACCAGCTCATCTACATCTGCACCTTCGAGGACGCCGCGCAGATGGAGAGCGCCTGGGCGTCCTTCCGCGACGATCCCGAGTGGCAGAAGGCGCGGGCCGAGAGCGAGCGCGACGGCTCCCTCGTTGCCTCCATCGAAAGCGTGGTCATGGACCCGACCGACTACTCCACGATGAAGTAGAGGGAGGGGCCGGGAGGCGAACGGGCCATGGGGGGCGCGGCCAAGGACGCCGCCGGGCATCTGGCGAGCCTTGACGACGGCCGGGCCGTCTGGCTGGACGGCGCCCGCATCGAGAACCCGTCCAGGCATCCCGCCTTCCGCAATGCGGTGCGCTCCGCCGCCGGGCTTTACGGCTACCAGGCCGACCCCGCCAATCTGGAGGCTATGACCTTCGCCTCGCCGACGGCCAGGCGGCAGGTCAACCGCGCCTGGCAGATGCCGACGTCGCTGGACGAGCTCGTCCAGCGCCGCCGCGCGCTCACCGCCTGGGCGGAATGCCATGCGGGCTTCATGGGCCGCGCGCCCGACCACCTGGCGTCCGCGGTCACCGGGCAGATCATGGGGCTGGAAGTGTTCCAGGCGCACGACCCGGAGCGCGCGCGCGCCTTCCACGACTATTTCGTCCATGCGCGCGACAGCGACCTCTACCTCACCTATGTGATCGTCAACCCGCAGCTCGACCGCTCGAAGAGCACGGGCGAGCAGGGAAGCGACAGCCCGATGCTCCGCATCGTGGACGAGGATGGGGAAGGGGTGACGGTACGCGGCGGCAAGATGCTCGGCACCGCCGCCATCCTGGCCAACGAGATGTTCGTCGCCCATCTCCAGCCGCTGAAGCCGGACGAGGAGGACTACGCCGTCAGCTTCGCGGTCCCGATGGCGGCGAAGGGCCTCCGGCTGCTCGCGCGCAAATCCTACGAAGGCCGCGCGCTCTCCACCTTCGACGACCCGCTCGCCTCGCGCTTCGACGAGAATGACGGGCTGGTCTGGTTCGACGACGTGAAGGTCCCGTGGGAGCGGGTCTTCGTCCATCGCAGCCCCGCCATGTGCGCGCGCCAGTTCCACGCCACGCCCGGCCATATCTACCAGAACTACCAGGCGCAGATCCGCCTCGCGGTGAAGTTCCGGTTCCTCGTCGGGCTGGCGCGC
>JAJECZ010000064.1 GCA_022821735.1 Alphaproteobacteria bacterium
GACAATCTCAACATGTTCGAGGCGATGCGGGTCGCCTCGATGGTCTCGCGCGTGCAGGAGCTGGACCCCGAGCGCTGGCTCTCCACCGGCGAGGTGCTGACGCTCGCGACGAAAGGCAGCGCCGGCGTGCTCGGCTTCGGCGACGAGATCGGCGCCATAGAGCCCGGACGCAAGGCGGACGTCGTCTTCCTCGACCTCGGGCAGATCAACTATGTCCCGCTCACCGACCCGGTGAATCAGGTCGTCCACGGCGAGGACGGCACCGGCGTCGAGTCGGTGATGATCGGCGGGCGCATGGTGATGGAAGGCCGGCGCATGGTGATCGTGGACGAGGCGAAGCTCGCCCGCGATGCGGAAGCGGCGGCCGGGCGCCTTGCAGCCGTCAATGCGGACGCGCGCGCCGTTGCGGAAAGCCTGGAGGGGCCCGTGAGGAGCTTCGCCCTGGCGCTTTCCCGCGAGCACTACCACATCGAGCGCCACGCCCGCTGCACGCATTAGCGCGGCGGCCGTCCTTCGATACGAGCCCGCTGGCGCGGTCGCTACTCAGGATGAAGGGGAAGCGGGTGCCTCGGCCCCGCCGCAATTTCCCTCTCCCCCTGCCAAGCGGGGGAGGAGGTTCCCGGCCGCCGTCGCACAGGGTCCGGTCGTCGGCCGCTGGCGTTACGCCTTCCGCGCCCGCCTCCGCCTGCGGGGGCGGCGGCTGCCGGGACGAAAACACCGGATTGACCGCCAAATTGTCGCAACCTACACTGCCTCAGGCATGCGCCGTCGGGGCGCGCCGCCGCGTTGGCGGTATCTGCGCCGCCGGAGCTTCAACGGGAGGTTGAACCATGAAAAGACTGTTGACTATTGCTGCCGCCGTCGGCGTGGCGATGTCGGTCGGCACTGTGGCCGACGCCGCCGACCGGACGGTCAAGATCGCCGGTTTCGGCGCGATGTCGGGCGTCGTGCGCTCGTTCGGCATTAACACGGAAGCCGTATTGCGCGCCGCCGCCAAGGCGATCAACGATGCGGGCGGGGTGAAGCTGGCCGACGGCTCGATGGCGCCGATCGAGGTCTCGTTCGACGACGACCGCTGCAATGCCGAGGAAGGCATCTCGGTCGTGCGCCGGCTCGCCTCGGGCGACGCCGTGGTCGGCGTGGGCCCGACCTGCTCGAATGTCGCCGAGCCGCTGTTCGGCATCCTGCAGGCCAAGGCCGGCGACGAGGGCGACAGCGGGCTGCAGTTCCCGATCTTCACCGACACCGCGATCAAGGGCGGGCTGGCCAAGATCTCGGAGTGGGCGTTCCGCAACGTCCCGAACGAGAGCCAGATGTACAAGAGCCTGTTCGAGTGGCTCGCCACGCAACATCCGGACGCCAAGTCCGTCTATGGCGGCGTCGAGGAGGATTTCGCCCACTCGCGCTTCACCTGGTACAAGGTGATGAAGACGCGCTCGGCCGATGCCGGCTACGAGGTCAAGGGCGAGTCGAAGTGGCTGTTGAACGACACCAACTTCACCACCCAGGTGCGCGAGATGAAGCGCGCCGGCGCCGACATCATCTCCATCTCGGCGCATCCCTTCACCACCTGCGGCGTGCTGAAGGAAATGGCCCGCCAGCGCGTGAAATACAAAGTGCTGGTCGGCCTGACCTCGTCCTCGTCGCTCGAGACCCTGAACGGCTGCGCCAAGCAGGCCGAGGGCATCATCATCCCGACCTCCTTCGCGCCGGTTAATCCCGATGCGGTCGCCGCGGCCGACGCCGCCGCTGCGCTGGGCGGCTCCGCCGACCTGCATTCGGCCGCCGCTTGGGAGATCATGATGATCCTCAAGGACGTCATCGAGGCCGCCGGCATCCAGGCGACCGCCGACTCGGTGCAGGCCGACCGCCGGGCGATCCGTGACGGCCTGGCCTCGCTCAAGACGACCAAGGGCCTGCTCGGAGAGATCCAGCGGACCGCGGAGGGCGAAGCCGTCAAGCCCTATGTCTATGTCCATGCCGCTGACGGCTCCTGGGCCGTTCTGCACGACCCGAACGCCTGACCAACGGGCTGCGGGCCGCCTCTCCCGGCGGCCCGCGGGCCCCTGACGCCGAAAGGCGGCTGCCATGTCGGATTTCTGGTGGGACGTGATCGATCCCGTCCAGTCGGTGCTGGACGGGATGATGTTCGGGTCGATCTACGCCCTGATCGGCATCGGCTTCACCCTGATCTTCGGCGTCATGCACAGGATCAACCTGGCCTACGCCGCCGCTTCCATCGGCGGGGCGTATGCCAGCCTGGCCGCGTTCCAGCTCCTGTCCGCGCCGGCCATCGTCGTGTTCCTCTGCGCCGCGGCGGCCTCCGGCGTTATCGGCTACCTCGTCTATATCTGCTGTTTCCGCTTCATCCCGACCGTAATGCCGCTCGCCACCCTGATGGCGTCGGTGGGCATGCTGATCCTGATCGACGAAGTGGTCGTCCATGCGACGGCAGGCATGCCGGAGCCCTATCCGGCGATGTTCGACGACGTGATGATCGACCTCGACCCGTTCTGGGTGCGCGGCGACCTGCTCATGATCTTCGCGCTGAGCGTCGTCGCCATGCTGATCCTGCTTTACGTCCTCTACCGCACACGGTTGGGGATCGCGACGCGCGCGGTGGCCCAGCAGCCCTCCGCCGCGCAGCTTTGCGGCATCGGCCAGGAGCGCACCAATGCGGCGACCTTCGTCATCACCGGCACGCTGGGCGGGCTCGCGGGCGCCATGGTCGGCGCCTCGGTCGGCATCCTCTCGCCGCTGCTGGCCCTGCCGCTTACCGTAAAGGGCCTGATCGTAACCGTGATCGGCGGCCTCGGCTCGATCCCCGGCGCCATTGTCGCGGGCATTCTGGTGGGCGGGTTCGAGAACGTTTTCCAGTATTTCCGCGGCGTCACGGAGCGCGACATCTATGTCATGCTGCTCCTGTTCGTCTTCCTGACCTTCCGGCCGCAGGGACTGTTCGGCCGCATCTCCTCAAGGGACTGACGCGCCGTGGACTTCTATTTCGGCATGGCGCAGCTGATCGGCGTGCACACGCTGCTCGGCCTGTCCGCCTATGTCGTGCTGCTGACCGGCCAGGTCTCGATGGCGCAGGCGGGCTTCTTCGCCATCGGCGCCTATCTCGCCGGCATGCTGACCGTGCTGGCCGGCTGGCACATCATCCCCGCCATGCTGCTCGCCGCCGTCGCTTCGGCGCTGGTGGCCACCGTCGTCGGCTTCCCGGCGCTGCGCGTGAAGGGGCTGATGCTGGTCGTCGCCACGCTCGCCTTCGGCGAAGCGGTGCGGATTTTCTGGTTCAACTTCGACTACCAGATCGCCAAGGGCAACATCCAGGTCGGCCCGCTCGGCGGCGAGGGCTTCAAGCAGATCCGGTATTTCCCGGAGAACGGCTGGTCCACTGCCGATGTGGCGCTTTTCATCTGGGCCTGGGTCATTGCCGCGATGGTCGCGCTCTGGTGGATGGACCGCAGCCGCGTCGGCTCGGTGCTGCGCGCGGTCGGCGAAGACGAGCTCGCCGCGCAGTCGGTCGGCATCAACCTGACGGCCGTCAAGGTTTCGGCCATGGGGATCGGCGGGTTCATCGCCGGGCTCGGCGGCGCGATCTACGCCCATTACACCACCCATATCGAGCATCTCAATTTCGGCGTTGTGCTGGCGACCTTCGCCATCGCCTACCCCATCCTGGGCGGGCTTTCCTCCGTGATCGGGGTGCTGATCGCGGTGATCTTCATCCAGGGCTTCCTGGTGGAAGTGCTGCGCTTCATGGGCGACTGGCGGAACCTCCTGTTCGGGGCGCTGATCGTGCTGGCGATGAACGTCCGGCCCGACGGGCTGTTCGACGCCCGCGCGATGCGCACGCTCCGCCGGCTGTTCGGCACCCGCGATGCTTGAACTCCACGGCCTCTCCAAGCATTTCGGCGGCGTGCGCGCCGTGGACGACCTCAGCCTGACGGTGAATCAGGGCGAGATCTTCGGCCTGATCGGCCCCAACGGCTCCGGCAAGAGCACCACGGTCAACCTCGTCTGCGGCGTGTTCCCGACGACATCGGGCGCGGTGCTGTTCGAGGGGCAGGACATAACCGATGCGCCGTCGCACCGCGTGGTGGCTGCCGGAATCACCCGGACATTCCAGAACATCCGCCTCTTCGGAGACCTGACCGTCTGGCAGAATCTCTGGGTGGCGCAGAACTCGGCCGAGGAGCGGAGCAGGGGCTGGTTCGGCCGCTGGCTCGGCGGCGGACAGTCGGGCCGGGGCGATGCGGACGAGCTGTTGAAATTCGCCGGCCTCGAACACCGCTCGGGCGAACTCGCGCGCAATCTCGCCTTCGGCGAACAGCGCCGGCTGGAGATGGCGCGCGCGCTGGCGGCCCGGCCGAAATTGCTCCTTCTCGACGAGCCCGCCGCCGGCATGAACGCGGAGGAGGTGAGCCAGCTTGCCGACCGGATCAGGGCCCTGCGCAGATACGGCATGACGATCCTGCTGGTCGAGCATGTCATGGAGCTCGTCATGGGCGTGACGGACCGGATCGCCGTCCTCAATTTCGGGCAGAAGATCGCCGAGGGCGCCCCCGCCGAAATCCGGGAGGACCCGGCCGTGCGCACGGCCTACCTGGGAACGGCCGATGCTTGAGGTCGCGGGACTCGTCACCAACTACGGCATGATCGAGGCCCTGAAGGGCGTGGACATCTCGGCCGCGGAAGGCCGGATCACCTGCGTGCTCGGACCCAACGGCGCCGGCAAGACGACGCTGCTGATGACGATCGCCGGCCTGCTGCGCCCGAGGCGCGGCTCCGTGACGTTCGAAGGCCGCGACATCACCGGCGCCTCTTCCACGACCGTCGTAAGGCAGGGCCTCGCGCTCGTGCCGGAGAACCGGCTCGTCTTCCCGGACATGACCGTGCGCGAAAACCTCGTCGCCGGAGCCTACACCCGCCTCGCCAGCGAACGCGGCGAAGCGATGGCCGATCTCGACCGGATGCTGGAGCGCTTTCCGGTCCTGCAGGCCAGGGTCAACGCCAACGCCGGCACGCTCTCGGGAGGCGAACAGCAGATGCTGGCCGTCGCGCGCGCACTGATGACCAAGCCGCGCTGCCTGCTGATGGACGAGCCCTCGCTCGGCCTCGCGCCCCTGATCGTCGCGGAGGTCTTCAACATCATCCGCGAGTTGAACGAGGCCGGAACCACCATCCTGCTGGTTGAGCAGAACGCCCATATGGCACTGACGGTCGCACATCACTTCTTCTTGCTGGACCAGGGCCGGGTGGCCTTCGACGGCGACCCCGGAACCATGGCCGAGGACGAAGTCATCCAGCGCGCCTATCTCGGGTCGGCCGGCGGCTGAGGCGCCATGGCCGATTTCCTCCAGAACTGTCTGGACGGAATTGCCACCGGAGCCGCCTACGCCCTGCTCGCGCTCGGCTTCACCCTGATCTTCGGAGTGCTGCGGCGCCTGAACCTCTCCTACGGCCCGTCCATCATGGCGGGCGTGTTCGCCGGCACCGCGCTCTACATGGGCTTCAATGCGGGGCTCGCCGAAATCGCGATTGCGACCGTGATCGGCGCGGTGGTCGTCGGGGCCTATATCGAACGCCTCTGCTTCTGGGCGATCCGCAAGGACATGGCGGTGGCCTCGATGGTCTCCAGCTTCGTCATCTGGATGCAGATCGAGGAGGCCGTCACCCTCCTCTTCCCTGACCGGACCTACGCCTTTCCGGGCATCCTCGCCGACGCGGTGGTCGAATTCGGCCCCTTCTTCCTCAGGGCCTCCAGCCTGGCGATGCTCGCCATCGCCGCCATCGCCGTGCTGGGGCTGCTCGCGCTCATCTACCGGACGCATTTCGGGCTTGCCGTCCGAGCGGTTTCGGAGAACCCGGAGGCGGCGCGGGTGGCGGGCGTCAATACCGGCCTGGTGACATTCCTCGCCTTCGCCTGCGCATCGGCGCTCGGCGGACTGGCCGGATTCCTGATCGCTGCGGGCGACCAGCAGATCACGCCGCTCTTCGGGCTCTGGGCGACCTTCAAGGGCCTCATCGCCATGATGCTGGGCGGCATGGGCTCGATACCGGGCGCGGTGCTCGGCGGGCTCCTCCTCGGCGTCGTCGAGGCGAACGCGCTCTGGTATCTCGGCGTCGAGACGCGCGACCTCGTGGCCTACATGCTGCTTTTCGTCGTGCTGACATTCCGGCCGGGCGGGCTCATGGGCCAGGCGGCCCTCATGGCGCGGCGCGCGGCGGAAAGCCGGGTCTAGGGCCGTGTTTCCGACCGGTTTGAAACAGGCGGTGGCTGCCCTTCGATACGCGCCCGCTGACGCGGGCGCTACTCAGGGTGAGGGCGGGAGCGGAACTCCGGGAATTCCCTCATCCCGAGTAGCGGCGCAGCCGTGTATCGAGGGACGCCGGGACGGCCGGTTTGCAATGCAACGCACTTCAATTCCAGGACACTAGACCGGTGCTCGACGACCACCTGATCGGCGTGCTGTCCAATATGGGCATGATCTCCTTCATCGCCCTGTCGGCCTATCTGGTGCTCGTCGTCGGCGAGATTTCCTTCGGGCAGCAGGCCTTCTTCGCGATCTCGGCCTATGCCTCGGGCATCGCCTCGGCCATGTGGGGATGGCCGTTCCTGGCAGCGGTGCTGTGGGGCGCGGCGATTGCGGGCCTTGGCGGGCTCCTGCTCGCGATCCCGACCCTGCGCATAAGGGGGCTCTACTTCGCCATTGCAACGCTCGCGTTTGCGGAAATGGTGCGCCTTGCGCTCGAGATATTCACCTACCAGGTGGAGGTGGACGGCGAACTGGTAGGCCCCGACGGTTCCGAGGGCTTCCGCGACATCCGCTACATCTACGAGGCCGACATCTCCGCCGGCGAGTTCCTGCTGGTCATACTGGGGCTGCTCGCGGTCACGCTCGCCATAATCCTCTGGATCGAGAGGACGCGCCTCGGCGCCATCCTGCGCATGGTGGGCGAGGACCCGGCGCTCGCCCGGCTCCAGGGCGTGAACGTGAACCTGGCGAAGATCGCGACGGTGGCCGCGGCCGGGCTCGTCGCGGGCATCGGCGGCGCGCTCTACGCCCATCTCAACACCTATGTCGAGCCGAAGATCTTCAACGTCATGCTGGGCGTGCACGGGCTGGCATACGGCCTGATCGGCGGTCTCGGCACCGCATTCGGCCCGTTGCTCGGCGTCGCGCTCGACATCGGCGTGCTGGAGTCCACACGGGCCTTCTCCGGCTACCGCATGATCGTGTTCGGCGGGCTGGTGGCGGTGCTGCTGATCGTCCGCCCGCGCGGATTGCTGGACGAGGCCGCCGTTTACCGCATCCGCCGGTTCCTGCTGAGGAAGCATGCTGGCGATTGACGGGCTGACCGTCCGCTTCGGCGGGCTGACGGCGCTGGAGGACGTGTCGCTCCGCGCCGCCGAAGGCGAGGTGCTGGGCCTGATCGGCCCGAACGGCTCCGGCAAGACCACACTCATCAACGCGCTCACCGGCATCTACGAAGCCACCGGCCGGGTCCGCTTCCGGGAGGTGGACCTGCTCGGCCTGCCGCCGGAGCAGATCGTGCGGCTCGGCGTCGTCCGGACCTTCCAGAACCTGCGCGTCTTCCGGCGCATGACCGTGCTCGAGAACGTGCTGGCGGCCCAGAACGGCATGGCCGGCATGCGCTTCGCCGACCTGGTCGGCGGCCGGCGCCGGGACGCCGCGCGGCGGGAGCGGGCGCAGGCGCTGGTCGAACGGGTCGGGCTTGGCGGCGATGCGGACCGGCTGGCGGGCGAACTGCCGCTGGCGAGCCAGCGCCGCCTGGAGCTGGCGCGGGCGCTCGTCCGGGATCCGGCGCTGCTGCTGCTCGACGAGCCGTCGGGCGGCATGACGCCGGCCGAGACCCGCGACATGACCCGCCTCATCGCCGCGCTCGCCTGCCCCGGCCGCACCGTCATCGTGGTCGAGCACAAGATGGCGCTCATCACCGGCCTCTGCACCCGGCTCGCCGTGCTGAATTTCGGCCGGCTGATCGCCGAGGGCGAGCCCGCCGAGGTGCTGCGCCGGCAGCCCGTGATCGACGCCTATCTCGGAACCGAGGCCCCGGTCGATGCTTGAGGTTCGCGGCCTTTCGGTGAGCTACGGCCCGGTGCAGGCCCTGTCGGACATCGCCCTGGAAGTACGCGAGGGCGAAATCACCGCCCTGATCGGCGCCAACGGCGCGGGCAAGAGTTCGCTCATTCACGCGGTCGCGGGGCTCGTGCCCGCGGCCGGCGGAACGGTGGCCTTCCGGGGAAAGGACGTGCTGGGACTGCCGAGCCACCGCATATTCCGGCGCGGTATCGCGCTCTGCCCCGAAGGGCGCATGGTGCTCGGCGGTCTCACGGTGGAGGAGAACCTGAAGCTCGCCGCCCCGAAGCGCCGTTCGTTCGATGACCTCTACGAGTTGTTCCCCCGGCTCGCGGACCGCACATCGAGCCGCGGCGCCTCGCTATCGGGCGGCGAGGCGCAGATGCTTGCCATCGCGCGCGCGCTGGCCCAGGAGCCCGAGCTGCTGCTGCTGGACGAACCCTCGCTCGG
>JAJECZ010000552.1 GCA_022821735.1 Alphaproteobacteria bacterium
GCAGAACAAGTGGTCGTTCGCGTCGATATAGATGCCGTGGGCGTTGGTGAACATCCCTTCGCCCCAGGCATCCAGGAATTGGCCTTCCTTGTCGAAGACGATGACCGGATGGTCGCCCCGGTTGAAGACATAGACCCGGTCTCGGCTGTCGACGGCGACGCCCGCCACCTCAACGAACGACCAGCCCTCGGGCAGCCGTTCCCAGCCTTCCAGGACCTCATATTCCATCTTGTGGTAGCCAATCGCCATCAGTCTGCTCCCTGACACTCATCGGGCGGCCGAGGCCGCTCCGAACCCTCACGAGTCCGGAACGGCCGAGGACGCGGGCCTTATTCGATCTCGGGCGTCAGCTGCTGCGTTCCGGCGTTGGCCGGCGCGTAGATTTCCAGCACCTCATAGTCGTCGGACATCCAGGTTTCGTTGTGAAGGATCCTGCTCGGCAGGAGGTAGGTATCGCCCTCCTTGAAGGTCAGCTCCCCTTCCTCTCCTTCGATCACGAAGGTAATCGACCCCTTGATGACGTAGTTGAACTGGAAGTCGTACTCGTGCCGGTGCATGCCGGTCGTGCCCTGTTCGGTATGCCTGCCCTTGTTGACCCTGATGACATGGGCGCGGAACTGGCCGCCCGTCGCTTCGGCGACGCCAAGGTCGGCATAAAGCAGGGCCCTCCGCAGACCCGGGCCGAATTCACGCTCTTCGGCAAAGTCGAAGGCGGTCTTCTGGTTGTTCCAGCCTGCCAGGCGTTCGTCGCTCATCTTGCATCTCCTCCGTTCGGGCGCAGGTCGCGCGCCGGCCCGACCGACCGATGCAGTGCCGCCGGTCTGTTTCAGCCGGAGGAATCCACTCCTGCGAACCCGTGCAAGTAATAGCTGAAGGCTCTCATCTCCGCTCGCCTTTCAGTAAGTCCCCGGCGCCACATGCGCGCTGACAAGGTTGCTGCCGCCGTCGACATCGAGCACGGCCCCGATGACGAACGACGCCTCTTCCGAAGCGAGATAGGCGATCGCGGCCGCGATTTCCTCCGGCTCGCCAGAGCGCCCCAGGGGCATGCGTTCCGCCTGGGCGGCCTGCGCCGCCGCCGGGTCCGCCGCCCTGCCGAACCCCATCGGGCCGCGCGTGAAGGGTGTGAGCGTGTTGCCCGGACAGACCGCTGTGACCCGGACCCCCCGGCGGGCGTACTGCAGCGCCATCTGCCGGGTCAGCCCGATGACGCCGGCCTTGCTGGCGCAGTAGGCCGCCCGGTTCGGAATCGGATACCAGCCAGAATTGGAAGCGATATTGACGATCGCGCCGGACCCCTGTTCGAGCATGCGGGGAAGAGTGAACTTGCACATGAGAAACACGGCGCGCAGGTTCACCGACATCAGCCGGTCCCAGTCTTCGACCGAGGTGTCGACGACATCGGCCACGACCCGAATTCCGGCATTGTTGACCAGGACGTCGATCCGACCGGTTTCGTCCGCCGCCCGTTCGGCCAGCCTGCTTGCCGCGTCGGGATCGGCAATGTCGCAGACGACTTCGACGAGCCCCGGCGGCACCTCGTCGAATGCCAGGTCCGCGCCGTAAACCCGGTCTCCGAGACCCAGGAATTTCCGGGCGGTCGCAGCGCCTATGCCGCGTCCCGCGCCGGTAACGATTACGGTTCTGGCCATTGCTCTCTCCGCTGCCGTTTCGTCGCGCCGGGCCGATCTTTCAACAGATCGTGTCCGGAAGCCACCTGGCAACCTGCGGACAGAGCACAACTGGAACCGGGACGCGCCCGGTCTATCGCGTCACTGCGCGACCGAGCGCTCCGTCGGAACCACGCGGGTGACCTGGATCAGGTCGCGGTCGATGAGGTCCACGACCTTGGGCGCGACCTCGTTCTTCCAGAAATCGCTCTCGTAAACGGCGGCGTAGAGCGCCTCGCGGCTCGCTTCGCTCTCGAAGCGGCGCGTCCAGAAATAGACCGAATCGTCCTCCTCGCCGCGATAGCTTCCGGTGATAACCATGCCCTTGGAGACCTGGAACGGGATGATCGTCCCCTCCATGAACTCGAGCCAGTCCTCCATCTTGCCGGGCCGGACCGTGTACCGGCGAAGCTCGTAAAACGCCATTCGGATGCTCCCTTCTCTTCCGGAAATGCCGGGCGATACTGCATCGATACCCCGGCGGAAGGAGCGCGACAAGCGGCATAAGAGGGGGCGACCGCTTGCGCGGACGTTCTGCTATGCTTGCCCGCAAATGACGGGAGACGGGCCATGACGAGGATGATTGCCGTTGTCACCTACGGATTGCCGGAAGGCACCGACCGGGAAACGGCCGTGCAGATGTTCCGCGATTCGATCCCGCGCTACATGGCCACCGAGGGCCTGATCCGCAAGAACGTCCTCTACAGGGACGGCCTCGGCGGGGGAATCTATCTCTGGGAGTCGCGAGAGGCGGCGGAGAAAGGCTACAACGCCGAATGGGTCGCCTACATGACGGCGAAATACGACCATCCGCCGCAGATCGAGATGTATGAGATGCCCATCACGATGGACCGGGAATACAACACGGTTTACGACGAGGGCGCGGCCTACGACGAGGCGGCGGAGTAACCGCCCCGCCATAGTTTCCCCAAAGCCGGCGCCGGTGAGGCCGCGCCGGCTTTTTCCTTTCGCGCGCTACTCCGCGGCCAGCGTGTCCGCTGCCGCCGGCGCGTCGGCCTGCGCGCGGTCCATCGCTTCCCAGTCGAACAGCGCGGGCTGCTTCTCGACGAAGCGGGCGACCGCCGCCGCATGGTATTCGGAGCCGGACGCGACCGACTGGGCGAAGGCCTCCATCTCCAGCATGGTGCGGTGATCGAGGTTGAAGGACTGGTTGAGGATGGTCTTGGAAAGGCCGATGGCGGTCGTCGAGGCCTTTGTGAAACGCCCCGCCAGCGCCCGCGCCGCGCCCATGAGCGCGTCTTCCTCGTGCAGCTCATGGACGATGCCGTATTCCCTGGCCTCGGCCGCGCCGAGCTTGCGGGCGCTGAAGATCAGCTCCTTCGCCCGTTGGAGCCCGACGATGCGCGGCAGCAGGTAGAAGCCCGACCAGTCGGGCACCAGCCCGATACGCCCGAAAGCCTGCATGAAGATCGAGCGCGGCGTGGCGAGGATGAAGTCGCAGGCGAGCGCCAGGTTGAAGCCGGCCCCGGCGGCCGCGCCGTTGACCGCAGCAATGACCGGCATTTCCAGGTTCATGAGGTCGTAGAAGCGGTTGTGGCCCTCGCGCATCCGGCGCCGGTTGAACTCGGCGCCCTTCTGGCGCGACTGCATCGCCTTCACATCGCCCCCGGCGCAGAACGCCCGGCCCGCCCCGGTGACGATCGCTGCCTTGATGCTGCGCCCGCCCTCGCGTTTGAGCTCGGCCAGCACGGCGTCGAGTTCGGACCGCATGGGCTCCGAGAGCGCATTGCGCGCCTCTGGACGGTTGAGCGTGATCGTCGCGATCTCGTCGGCCACATCGAAAATCAGATGCTGAAAAGCCATCGGGGCGTTCCTCTGTCGGGTCGTTGCATTCCCCGCGAACATAGCGGACCTGCCGAGGCGGGCAATCTGCCGGCTCCGTTGGCGGCCGGGGTGCTCCACTTCAATACCCGAAGGCAGGCATCACGTCCTTCGCCACGCGGTCGAATTGTTCGAGCATCTGGGCGGTCGGCGTGCCCATGCTGGTGGAGAGGTTGATGTGCTCCATGCCGGGGTAGCGCTCTTCCAGCTGCTTCAGGCGCTCGACCAGTTCCTCGGCGGTGCCCGCGAACCAGGCGCCGAGGTCCATGAAATGCTCCAGCCTCGGCACGCCGTTCCCGTACCAGCCGCCCCGGCGCGACGCCGCCTTCACGCCTTCGGGCGAAATGCCCGGTACGAAACCCAGCGGCGCGAATATCTTCACATGCTCCTCATAGAGCGGCGTCATCTCGCGGACCGCCTGCTCCTTCGTGTCGGCGAGATAGAAGAAAATCCCGATCGTCAGGTTCTCCCCGAGGGCGAGGTCCATCCCGGCGCGGGCCGCAGCGTCCCGGTAGCCCTGGATCGGCCCCTCCGCCATGGTCGCCGCGCCGCCGCCGACCGCACCCTTGATGCCGTGCCGGACCATGAAGTCCAGCCCGCGCGGATTGGCGCTTACTACCGGCTGCCAGCATTCAACCGGCAGGTTGACCGGGCGTGGCACCAGCGTGATCTCCTCCAGGTCGTAGCCGCGATAGGGCACGCGCGGCGGCAGGGTGTAGTGCCTGCCCTCGTGGCGGAAGCTCTCCTCGTTGAACGACTTGAACATGATCTCGACCTGCTCCTCGAACAGGTCCCGGTTGGCGGTCTGGTCCTGCATCGGCGCGCCGAAGGTCTCGACCTCGCGGGTGTGGTAGCCGCGCCCGACCCCGAACACGGTGCGCCCGCGCGTCAGGATGTCGGCGGTAGCGAAATCCTCGGCAAGCCGCAGCGGGTGCCACATCGGCGCGATGTTGAAGCCGCAGCCGATCCTGAGCGAGCGGGTGATATGGGCGAGATGCACCGCGCACATGAGGATGTTCGGGATGCACTCATAGCCCTCATGCTGGAAATGGTGCTCGGCCAGCCAGAGCGTGTCGAAACCGATCTCGTCGAGCTTCTTCGCCACCGCGTCGGTCTTGGCGAATACGGATGCAAGCGCCTCATTGGAGTAGCGGCGCTCGTCGGCGGGGGTCGCATCCTGCCCCCGGTCCGGCAGGTCGATATGGCCCGGATAGACGGTGGTGAACTTGCGGATCATGGCAAACCTCCCGGATAGCGTTTCGCCCGCCGGACGCCCGGAACACACGACCGAAGGCGACGCCGCAACGCTCGTCGGCGCGAATTCGAGAAGGACAGGAAGCTGGCGGACAGGGAGGAAGGCAAATCCATGGCATAACACTCTGAAAACATTGAATATCTTCAAATCGGTCCAGATTTGTCCAACAGCTTTCCCAACCTCCCGACCGGGAACCTTAGAACGCCTGCGGGAACTACAGGAAACAATATCATGCGCCCTGCCCGGCAGCCACCGCCTGTTGAATCCACCGAGCTCCGGAGGGCGTCCGATGTCCCGGCACCTCGATTTCCGGCGGAATTTGCGCCGCGCACGCCGTAGCGATCAGCACAAGTCACGACCGTTGCGGCCGCGGCGCGCATGACCCTCGCCCTCTCCTGGCATCGACGACCTCCCGGGGCTGCTGGAGGTACCTCCGGCAGCAGGGCGGTTTCGGTTTCAGTTATCCTTCCTGCTGTAGCTCGGAAGCCGTCGCTCCTTGACTGGTGCCCGGCACCGTTGTCGGATGCAAGGAAGCCAGAAAGCGGTACCCGTCGCGCGCCGCAGGACGCGGAGCCGATATGCTAAACGGGCGGCTGTCCCGGCACGTGCGGTTGTGCAGGGGTCGGGGCATCGGGTCCGCCCACCTGGCCCGAGAAAGCAGTGGGACGCTGGAGGGACGCCGCACTTACAAGGGGCGAGAAGCAGAACTGAGAACGGGGCTGCGGTGGTCACCGGTCGCGGCCCGAGGCTGGAGCAGTTGAGGCGAGGATGATTGAAGAGGCGATCACGTTTGTTCTGCCCCAACCTTGGGCGGGGGAGACGTTCGAAATCGACGAGGTCGGACCGGTCAACTACCTGGTCGGGCCCAACGGAAGCGGAAAATCGCGTTTCGCGGTCGAGCTACTGCGCCAGTTGAAGAACCGTGGCGGCGGCGTGCGTCTGCTCGGCACGGATCGCTTGCGGGAGATGGCGGACCCGGGGCCCCTCAGGAATTATTGGGGTGACAATCTACAGGGTGGCTACGCGAAGAATTCGTTCGAATGGCTTCGACAGGCAGGTGCGGAAGGATCGGGAATCGACACGATCCTGCTGCTCGAGGACAGGATGGACCTTCGCATCCGCATCGAGGGCACGCTGAGCCACTTATTCGGTCGCGACGTGGAACTGGAGTGGGACTCAGGTAACCTCGTGCCAAAGGCGGTGCGGCGAGAGACCGGCGAGTCCTATCGGCTGGA
The DNA here is from genome assembly GCA_022821735.1 of Alphaproteobacteria bacterium. Taxonomy (GTDB): domain Bacteria; phylum Pseudomonadota; class Alphaproteobacteria; order Bin95; family Bin95; genus Bin95. Next base: position 6,003 of record JAJECZ010000552.1, read on the forward strand.
CCGCGACGAGTGCCACGGCATCAAGGAGCTATTCGTACTCCTGACCCACTTGTACGACCATGAGCACCGTTACCTCATAGTCGACGAGCCGGAACTCAATTTGCACCCCCAGTATCAAGCGTTCTTCATGCAGGAAGTCCGCAAGGTGGCCGGGAATCCCACTGAGGCCGCGAACAGGAAGGTCGTGTTCCTGATCACGCATTCCCCGTTCATTCTCGATCTGCGGCGGGAGCACGATTTGAAGTCGGTGATTTCGATAGGCGAAGATTAATTGTGGGAATCTCCAGTTCCCGCCAGCGACTAATTGGACGCCGCTCAGTCCTGCAACATGTTGATTCGCCGCGATTCCAGGGAGTCAAGCAATGGTGCCGAACAACACGTATGGTGCAGCCTCCCGATCGGGTACGCTTGGCCATCCGCAAACGAGGAGCACCGATATGCCCATCGGCACCCGCTACGTCTTCATCGCAAGCATGGATGTGGACCCGGAGAAGGAGGATCTGTTCAACGAAGTCTACGACACCGAGCATGTGCCCTACCTGCTGGAGGTGCCGGGTGTGATAGCGGTCACGCGCCTGAAGGCGCAGGACTTCGAGGTGTCGATGGGCGGCGAGCTGAAATCCGTGGCACGCGGCGAGACCCCGACGTGGCACGCCATCTACGAGATCGAAAGCCCCGACGTCATGAAGAGCGCGGCGTGGGCGGAGGCCG
>JAJECZ010000314.1 GCA_022821735.1 Alphaproteobacteria bacterium
CCGCGCATGGCGTCTATCGTGCGCCGGCCGAACTCGTAGCCGGTCGAGGCGAGCGCGATGCCGATGCAGTCGAGGATGTGCAGGCGCGCGCGCTCCATCACCCGGTCCGGAACCGCGCGGTCGTCGAGCCCGCAGGCGAAATCCGCCAGCATCTCGGCTATCGGCCGGTTGGCGGCCGCCGTTTCCCCGGATACTGCCGTCTGGAGCCCGTCCATGTTCCTGTCCTCGCGTCGATAGCCCTGTTCCCGACGGCAATCATAGCCCGGCGCGGCAATTGCCGCTATTGCACGGGTACCGGTCCCTTCGCCCGAACGGAACATCCGTGCCGCCGCGCCACCGCCCGTCCCTCGGCATCCCGCTCATGCTCGCCGCCATGGTCGGCATCACGGCGGTCGATGCCATCGCCAAGCATGTGGCGTCGAGCCTGAGCGGCGTGCAGGTTGCGTGGGGCTATTTCACCTTCATCGCCATCACGCTTGCAATCGGGTTCACCATTGCCCGCGTCCCGCCCCGGCGCTGGCTGCGGGCCCGCAATCCCGGCCTGCAGCTGCTGCGGGCGGGCTGCCTGGTCGGCTCGCTCTCCATGCTGTTTGTGAGCCTGCAATATCTGGCGCTGGCCGATGCGACGGTCATCAGCTTCGCCGCGCCGCTCTTCCTGACCGCGCTGTCCTGGCCGGTGCTGAAGGAGCGGGTCGGGCCGCACCGATGGGCGGCGGTGCTGCTCGGCTGGGCCGGTGTCGTGATCGTGATCCGGCCGGGCCTCGGCATCGTCCACTGGGCGGCGGTGCTGCCGCTCATCGGCGCGGTCTTCTTCGCGGGCTTCCAGCTTGTCACGCGCATCATCACGGCGCGGGACGATCACCTGGCGACGCTGTTCTACACATCGGCGGGCGGCGCGCTGCTGCTCACGCTCGCCATGCCGTTCTTCTGGCAGTGGCCCGCCTGGGAGATGTGGGCCTGGATGGCGCTCTCGGGCGCGATTGGTGCGGCCGCGCACTTCCTCATGATCAACGCCTTCGCCGTCACCGAGGCGGCGCTGCTCGCGCCGTTCAACTATTCGCGCATTTTCTGGGCCGTGCTGATCGGCTGGTTCGCCTTCCAGGACCTGCCCGACACGGCGACCTTCGCCGGCGGCGGGCTGATCGTCGCCTCAGGCCTCTACGTGTTCTGGCGCGAGCAGGTCAGAAACCGTCCATCCACGCCTTGACCAGCCGCCAGGCGATGCTGTCGCGGCGCGGCAGCTCCATGTCGAAATCCTCGATCCGGCCGATCTGCTCCCGCGTCATCCAGCGGGCGTCCTCGAGCTCCTTCGGGTCGATGTTGAGCTCCATCGCCTCTGCCTCGGCATGGAATCCGAGCATCAGCGACGACGGGAACGGCCAGGGCTGGGAGGCCATGTAGCGCACCTCGCCGACCGTGACGCCGGCCTCCTCGAACACCTCGCGCGCGACCGCTTCCTCAAGGCTCTCGCCCGGCTCGACGAAGCCCGCGAGCGTGGAATAGATACGCCGCGGGAACTGGTGCGTGCGGCCGAGCAGGCAGTTGTCGCCCTTGTGGACCAGCATGATGACTGCGGGATCGGTGCGCGGGAAATGCTGCGCGCCGCAGCCGGTGCAATTCCGCTGGTAGCCGCCGTGGCTCACCTCCGTCGGCGCGCCGCAGACGCCGCAGAACCGGTGGCGCTGGTGCCAGGTCATCATGCCGCGCGCATGGGCGAGGATGGCGCCCTCGTCCGCCGGGATGACCGGGCCGATCTGGCGCAGGTCCTCGAACGCGCCCTCCGCCTCGATGCGCGGATGGCCGTAGGGATCGTCGAGATGCGAGAGGTCGAGGCCGATATAGAGGGTGTCGCCCTCCAGCCCGAGCACCACCTCGTGCTGGGCCGTGTCCAGCAGGTCGCCGGCTTCCTCGACGGTCAGGATCAGCGCCCGGTCGTCCTCCGTGTGGACCAGCGAGCGCGACCGCCAGACGGGCACCAGCCGCGTGTCCTTCGCGCGGCGCCGCGCCGCGACCCAGGCCGGGTCCTCGCGCAGATGCGAAATCCGGTCAAGCGGCGCGCCCGTGTACCAGAGGTTCTTCAACATGGGAGCGAAAGGAAGCATGGGAGCCGGGCGGGCGCAACACAGGTTCGGCCGACTACTACCGCCCCCGTTAAGGGCGGATGCCATAGGCTTCGCTGTACGGTCGCGTCGTCTCGCTTCGTGTCCGAAGCGTTCTCGCTATTCCAAGCTAGCCGAAGCGTTCTCGCTATTCCAAGCTAGGGATTCCGTCCGGCCAATAATGCTTGGCTCAGGAGCCCGCCAAGGCTTGCGTTCTTTCGCCAGTGGAGGGGTCGCAGGTTGAGGATGTCATCTGTCCCGCCGCGAGCGACCGGCACAATGTGGTCGATTTGCCAACCGTAGGGGGACCGGGTGTCACCGTAAGCACTGAACTGGAGAAGGTTCCCGAAATCATCCTCCCGCCATTCGTCCGAGTTCCTACCGGATATTTGTTTCCCTCGGCCCCACACAGCGCGTTTACGCAATTCCTCGCCGGCTTCATGCAAGCCGGCACGGCGCCGCGCAAAGCCGTTTCCAAAGACCTGCCGTCCCTGGTCATCGAAGGAAGACAAGCCCGGGTCGCCGAGCATGGTCCTGGTGTGCCCGAACATATTGCCGAGGCCCCAAGGCTCCTCCGAGCCGTGCCCGAAACGGTTGCCGAGAACCTGCCGTTCCCCGGTCCCGGGGGCAAACGGCCCCGCACGTCGCCCAAGACCGTTGCCAACAACCGGTCGCCACCCCATTCCGATCTCCATATATTGGGGATACTCGATACACCTTATACCAAATCCAGCCTTTGGTATCTAGCATTGCCACACATGGCAGTACGGCCGGCATGGGCCGCTAAACCCGAAATTCTCGTCAAAGAGCACAGTTCGACCATCGCCTCTGGTCGCTGAACACTGGCAACCGATGCTCAAGCCGTGTGGTCAGCGTTGGTTGCGCCCTTCTACTTCCGTTTAGGAGCCCGGCTTGACGCAGGCGAACAGAAGACGCCGGTGGTCGCCAGCCTGATACTCGCTTACCGGCCTCGGCTCCCGGCCATACAGCGCGCAGGCTTCGCGCGCCTTCGCGTCGATGTCAGCGCGCGTCGTGGCACTCGCGTCACCTGGAGCAATCGTACCAATACGAGCTTGGATGACGGCCTTGTCCTCTGCCACGTCGAATATGACCGCCGGCTCCGGCGTCATCGCGCATCCGGCCAACAAAACTGCACCAGCGACTATCGCGACTTTGGGGAGCATCGACCCCTCCCTAACCAAGAGTAGGACACTAATCCGCGTGAGTAACCAACGCCAGCTCCAAAATTTTCGCTTGAGAGTGGAGAATTGCATTCTGGCCCGGTAGGACATAAGTTCATGGTGCGGACGGCGGGACTCGAACCCGCACGGGGCAACCCTACCAAGGTCACGCGCCCCGACGGTTTGGCAAACCGTTGCGTCTTCCTGTTTCGCCACGCCCGCAGAGTGGTTCGCTCGCCCCATTCCGCTGCCAGCTGGTCTGGGGCGGGCGGCGCTTTCCCTCCAGCCTATTGGCGGTCGGGAAGATTATTCACGGTGGCGGCATCTTACTTGTCTCCTTGTTTGGGGTGTAAGGCGACGAGGCGTTCCCAAGGCATCGCTTCCGCCGCTTCCAAGATCGAGGGAGGATTAGGCATCGGGCGGTCCTTCAGCCACCATGCGCGGCGCCCTTGCCATTGCACCGAGATGAAGTCCGTGCCGCGCTTTGACAGGATGGAGGACAAATTGACGGCCGGCTTTGCCCCACCTACCCGAGCGCCATATTGAGGCAGCACATCGACTAGCTCATTCACAGACATCGGATACCCCTTGTCGATGAGAGCCAGCTTAGTGCCCTCCAGCATAGTTACCCTCGTGGGGCCCAAGTCTTGTGTGTTGCCAACAGACGGACCACTTGATGCTGCTGTCCCATGCAGCTTCACGAGGTCTTTGCGGGTTTTCCGAAGAATCTGTAGTTCCCGAAACAAGGGGCTTTTGGCAAGTTGCGCTTCGAGCACCTCAATTCGAGCCTCGATTGCGTTGAAGGCGTCGTTCATTGTCTTCGAGCCTCAAGCCGTGTTCGATTGGTAGAAGGTAGTCCTTGCCATTCTGCGAGTCAATCACCTTCGGCTTGTGCCAATGTAGTTGGAAGTCGACATTGTTTGACAATGGCAAGCAAATGGCCGTTTGCGGCGACCAATTGCGTCAACTTGTCTCACATGAATTCGTAGCGGAGATTGACCTCGCCGCCGGACCCTCAAACGAGACAGTGGCGACCGGCGGCGCGGTGCTTCACGGCGGGTCTTTGGCGGCGGCTCTGGCTCGTCAACGAGACAGTGGAATCTCGAAAGTCGAAGCCAGTTTCAGTGTGAAGGCAAAGGCTTTGCCACCGACCAAAGCCACATACAGAAGCGCGTTTTCGTTGTTCAGGAACAAGCAATGGAGCGCGTCCGATTCGGCTCGGAAGGTGTGCGCCGGGATGCTAAGGCCCCGCTCCATAAAGCCGGACAGCAGGTTTCCGCTTGCCTCAACGGCATCGCCGAGCAAGGCCATACACATGCGCCGGCTATTGGTGTCCTCGGCAACTGCGGCTGGCGCGATAGCGAAGAGCATGGCCAGCGCGGCGAGCATGTTCCTCATTGCAACCCTTAGTGTTTCAAGGTCGCCATAGTGCCCTCCGCCGTCATGCAGGCATAGGGCGGATTGACTCGAAGTGACGTCGCTCGGCCGCTACCGTCCTCGACCACGCGCCGCTACCATAGGCTTCTTTGTTCGGACCCGTGGAGCGAGCGGTTTTGCAGCCGACGAGACGGCAGGCGTTGGAACAGGAGCCCCGGATCGCCGGCTACCGTCCGGGGCCCGGCGGTTTCGACGAGCTGCTCGATGGAGAGGGCCGCGTCCGGCCGGTATGGCGGCAGTTTGCCGAGGGGTTCGGGCGGCTCTCCGAAGAGGGCCTGGAACGGCGGACGGCGCGCGGCGAGCAATTCCTTCACGATGCCGGCGTGTTCTTCCGCCGGCAGGGCGCGGAGGGACCGGGCGGGCGGACATGGCCGTTCAGCCCGGTGCCGCTGATCCTTCACGAGAGGGAATGGCAGGGCCTAGCCGGCGGGCTGGCGCGGCGGGCCGGGCTTCTGGAAGCTGTCATGGCCGACCTCTATGGCGAGGGCCGGCTGGTTGCGGACGGCCTGCTGCCGGCAGGGCCGGTCGCCGCCAACCCCGCCTGGCTCCGCCCGCTGGTCGGCGTGCGGCCCGCTTCCGGCCACTGGCTGCACTTTATCGCCTTCGATGTCTGCCGCGGGCCCGACGGAAGATGGCAGGTGCTGAGCGACCGCACCGACTCGCCCGCCGGCGCCGGCACCGCGCTGGAGACGCGGCTCGCCACGCAGCGCGTGTTCCAGGAGCTGTTCCAGGTGTCCCATGTGCATCGTCTGGCCGGCTTCTTCCGTGCGTTCCGCGACGCGATGGGCGCGCTCGACCGGGTGGGCGGCGGGCGCGTGGGCATGCTGACGGCGGGCCCCGGCGGGGCTAACTATTTCGAGCATGCCTACCTGGCGCGCTATCTGGGCTTCATGCTGTTCGAGGGCGAGGATATCGCCATCGAGAACGGCGCCGTGACGATCCGGACCGTGGCCGGCCCGCGGCCGCTCGGCGTCCTCTGGCGCCGGCTCCGGGCCGGGCGCGCGGACCCGCTGGAGCTGGACGAGACATCTGCGGTGGGGGTGCCGGGCCTGGTCGATGCACTCCGTGAAGGGACGCTCTCGGCGGTCAATGCGCTCGGCTCTGGCGTTCTGGAAGACCCTGCGCTCGTGCCGTTCCTGCCGCAGATCGCCGAGGCCGGCGACGGGCCGGCGGCGGGATCGCCGGACGGCTGGTGGGCGGCGGCGCCGGAGCCGGGGCCCCGCTCGACGGCGCCGGTCTGGACCGGCGGCGGGCTCCGGTCCGAGCCGGTGACGCTCCGCCTGTTCCTTGCGCGCACTGCCGAAGGCTGGCAAGCGATGCCCGGCGGCTATGCCCGCCTCGGCGGCGTTTCGGCGGAGGACCCGGGCGCCGTCGCCGACATCTGGGTCGTGAGCGATGTGCCGGTGCCCATCGACACGATGACGGCGCGCCCCTCCGACACCTATCGCCGGCCGCTGCCGGGAACCCTGCCGAGCCGGGCGGCGGACAACCTGTTCTGGCTCGGGCGCTATGTCGAGCGGGCGGAAGCCGCGATCCGGCTGCTGCGGGCGTTCCACCTGCGCCTGGCGGAGACGGGCTCGCGGGACAATCCGCTCCAGGCGAGCCTCTGCGACTATCTCCGCGACCTGCCGCTCGACCCCGAAGAGAACGTGCCGCAGGGCCTGCTGCGGACGCTCGACTCCGCGCTGGTCTGCGCGAGCCGGGTGCATGACCGCTTCTCCATCGACGGCTGGACGGCGCTGCGCAACCTGAACGAGGCCGCGGAGGAGATGGCCCGCACCGCGCGGGCGGGCGACGATACGGCGCGCATCATGACCCGCCTGCTGCACCGCCTTGCGGGGCTCAGCGGCCTCGTGCACGAGAACATGTACCGCTTCACCGGCTGGCGCTTCCTCATCCTGGGGCGGGAGCTGGAACGGGCTTCCGGCATGGCGTCTGCGCTGGCGCATTTCGCGGACCCGGCCGCACCGGAGGGCGCGCTCGACCTCGCCATGGAAATCGGCGACTGCACCATGACCTACCAGCGCCGCTATTCGCTCGGTACGCAGCGCAACATGGTGGTGGACCTGATGGTGTTCGACACCATGAACCCCCGCTCGGTCCTCTTCCTGCTGGAGCGGATGCGCAACCTGATCGCACTGCTTCCGGGCGCGGAGGTGCACGGGGTGATGTCGCCGCTCGCGCGCGCCGCGCTACGCGCCCACGCCGCCATCGCGGTCGAGACGCCGGAAACGGTGGACAGGACGGCGCTGGCGGCGCTCGGGGAACGGCTGGACGGGCTTTCCGACCTCATCTCCGGGGCTTACCTGACCTGACGCGGACGCCGCCCTTGCTCTACGACATCGCCCTCTCGATCCGCCAGCATTACGACGCCCCGGTGGCGGCCAGCCGCCAGGCGCTCCGCCTGCTGCCGCCGACGCTGACGGGCGAACAGCATGTCGTGGCGGCCGCGGTCGATGTCTCGCCGCCGCCCGTCGAGCGCCGCGACCGGCGGGACTTCTTCGCGAACCTGGCGACCGACGTGGCCTTCGGCGGCGCGCATGAGGAGGTCGTCTATTCGCTGGCCGCCCGCGTGCGCCGCGAGCCGGGCCGGGCGTCGCTGCCCGAGTCGCCGCCCGCGGCCGCTATGGTGGAGGAAGCCGCCGCCATCCGCTCGCTCGCCCCGGACGCGCCGCACCATTTCCTCGCCGCTTCGCCGCGCCTGCCGGAGGAGCTGGAATTTGCGGACTATGCGCGCGCGGCCCTGCCGGCGGGCGCGGGCGCGGCGGAGGCGGTGGAAGCGGTCGGGCTGGCGCTCAACCGCGACATGGCGTTCGATGCGAAGGCGACCGAGGTGGACACGCCGGCGCTGGAGGCCTTCCGGCGCCGCCGGGGCGTCTGCCAGGACTTCACCCACGCCATGATCGCCTGCCTGCGCGCGCTCGGCATCCCGGCGGGCTATGTCAGCGGCTTCCTGCGCACGGTCCCGCCGCCGGGCCGGCCCCGCCTCCAGGGGGCGGACGCCATGCATGCCTGGGTGCGCGCCTGGTGCGGGCGGGAAGCGGGCTGGGTGGAATACGACCCGACCAATGCCTGCCTCGCCGGCGACGGCCATGTCGCCGTCGCGCGCGGGCGGGACTATTCGGACGTGGCGCCGGTCAAGGGCGTGCTCCGCAGCGCCGGCAGCCAGACGAGCCGCCACGCCGTCACCATGACCCCGGTGGGGGAGGAGTTGCCTTGAACGCCAATATTCGTCTCGCGTTCTTACTTGCGTTTTTGGTAACATATAGGTTACTTTGCCGGCGATGATCGCGATCCGGGAGTATGTCGATGCCGAAGGCCGCAGCCCGTATGCCAGATGGTTCGACCGACTCGACGCCCGGGCTGCGGCCAAGACGGCAACCGCCCTGGTCCGGCTGGAGCAGGGAAACCTGTCCGGGTCAAAAGCGTGGGCGCGGGAGTGTTCGAATACAGAATCGCCTTCGGCCCCGGCTATCGAATCTACTTCGGCTGGGATGGCGACGCGCTGGTGATCCTGTTGGGCGGGGGAGCCAAGCAACGCCAGCAGCAGGACATCGAAACCGCACGGGACCGTTGGCGGGACTACAAGCGCCGCAAGAGAAGAGAGGCTTGAGCACCATGCCCCTGACGCGAGACTTCAAGGAGACCATCCGGGCGCGTGTCGACCGCGATCCGGCTTTTCGCGAGGAACTGCTCCGGGAAGGTGTCGAACTCCTGCTTTCCGGCGACATGGAAACCGGCAAGGCGATGCTGCGCGACTATATCAACGCCACCATCGGTTTCCGGGAACTCGGCGGACTGACGGAGAGGCCGCCCAAGAGCCTGATGCGCATGTTCGGCCCGGCCGGCAATCCGCAGGCGCGGAACCTGTTCGAGATCATAGGCTGCCTGCAGAGGCGGGAGGGCCTCCACCTCGAAGTCCGGGCGGTCCGGTAGCGCGGCGACCGATCACCCTTGACCGACGCCTGCGGGCGCCCTCTTCGTCACCCCGCTTCCCGCGCTCCCGCGACCATCTCGGCGAGGACGTCGCGCGAGGCGGCGCCGGGCTGGATGGCATTCTTCACCAGGAAGGCGGGCGTGCCGCCGATACCGAGCGTCTGGGCGAGCGCGCGGTTGCGCTCGATGATCGCCGTTACGGCCTCGCTCTCCATGTCGGCGCGCAACTGCGCGATGTCGAGGCCGGTCTCGGCCGCGATGTCCATGATCCTGTCCTCGTCCAGCGCGCCGCGCGCGGACATGAGCGCGATGTGGAACTCGGACCATTTGCCCTGCCGGTCGGCGGCGAGCGAGGCGCGGGCCGCCACCACCGACGGCGGGCCCAGGATCGGGAACTCCTTGAAGACGATGCGCAGCCGGCTGTCCTCCTCCGCCAGCGCCATCACGTCCCCCAGCACCCGCTTGCAGAAGCCGCAGCGGTAGTCGAAGAACTCGACCAGCGTGACATCCGCGTCCTCGGGACCGAGCACCGGGTCGCCCTCGGCGCGCGCGAGCGCGTCCCAATGGGCGGCGATGCGGCCGACCTGCTGCTGTTGCCGGTATTCCTCCTGCTCCGCCCACCAGGCCTGCACCGCCTGAAGAACGATTTCAGGGTCCTTCTCGCGGAGATGTTCGATGAGGGCGGCGACCTCCTCCTCCGTGCCGGCCCGCGCCTCGCGGGCGGACCAGGGCAGGCAGACGAGGGCGGCAAGGACGACGGCGATAACGGCGCGGAAGGTCATGGAGCGGGCCACCCGGATTGTGTCGCAGGAGGTCTATATGGCCCCCGGCGCAATCCGGGGCAAGCCGGCGGCTACCCTCCGGGGCTTCCGCAGGTGGGGCAGCCGGGACGGCGCTTGAAGCGGATAATCCGCGTAGAGGCGGTGAGCGCGTCGTAGAGCAGCAGGCGGCCGGAGAGCCCCTCGCCGATGCCGATCAGTTCCTTCAGCGCCTCGACCGCCATCAGCGTGCCGACCGCGCCGGCGACCGCGCCCAGGATCCCGGCTTCCGAGCAGGCCGGCACCGCGCCCGGCGGCGGCGGCTCCGGGAACAGGCAGCGGTAGCAGGGATGCTCCGGCCCGGCATGGGGCTTGAAGGTCGAGACCTGGCCGTCGAAGCGCAGCACCGCGCCGGAGACGAGCGTCCGCCCGGCGGTGACGGCGGCGTCGTTGACGAGGTAGCGGGTCGCGAAATTGTCGCTGCCGTCCAGGATGAGGTCATAGTCCCGGAAGAGCCGGGCGGCGTTGGCCTCCGTCAGCCGCTCATTGTGGGTCTCGACGCGGATGGCGGGGTCGAGCGCATGGATGCCGGCCGCGGCGCTCTCGGCCTTGGGCCGGCCGATGCGCTCATTGCCGTGGATTACCTGCCGCTGGAGGTTGGAGACGTCGACATCGTCGTCGTCGATGACGCCGAGCGTGCCGACCCCGGCGGCGGCGAGATAGAGCAGCAGCGGCGCGCCGAGGCCGCCCGCGCCCACCGCCAGCACGCGCGAGGCCAGCAGCTTCTGCTGCCCGGCCCCGCCCACCTCCGGCAGGATCAGGTGGCGGGCATAGCGGTCCAGTTGCGCGTCGGTCAGCATCTAGAACCGGCCGATGCTGTAGGGGGCCATGTCGATGGCGGGCGGACGCCCGGCCACGAGGTCGGCGATGTGCCGGCCGCTGATCGGCCCGGCCGTCAGCCCCAGATGCCCGTGGCCGAAGCCGTACCAGACATTGCCGTGCAGCACCGAGGCGCCGAGCACCGGCAGCGAGTCCGGCGTGGCCGGCCGGTTGCCCATCCAGGGCGAGCCGTCTTCCGCGCGGATGTCGCGGAAGGCCTTCCTCGCATGGGCGCGAAGCGGTTCAATGCGCTTCCAGTTTGGCGGCGCGTCGAGGCCGGCGAACTCGGCCGTGCCGGCGAGCCGAAGGCCCATCTGCATCGGCGTCGCCATGAACTTGCGGTCGTAGAAAGAGACCGGGTGGCGCGTCTCGACGCCGGGGTCGGCGAGCGTGAGGTGGTAGCCGCGCTCGGATTCGAGCACTGCTTTTTCTCCCAGCATTTCCGCAAGGCCCGCCGACCAGGCCCCGGCCGCGACGACGAAGCCGTCCGCCACCAGCCGCCCCTTCGAGGTGCGGACCGCCACGGGCCGTTCGTCCGCATAGTCGAAGCCGGTGACGTGCGCCGCCAGCACGCGCCCGCCCCCGCGGGAAAAGGCTTCCGCGAGGCCGGCGGTGAGCGCACCCGGATCGATCGTATGGGCGCCCTTGGGGAAGAAGACCGCATGGGGAAAGATCGGCGCCAGCCCCGGTTCGAGCTGGCGTAGCTCGTCGCCGTTGAGTTCCTCGACCTCGAAGCCCCGCTCGCGCTGGCCCTCCCGGTCGCGCAACGCGGCCTGGAAGGACCGCGCGCTCTCATAGACGGTGAGCGTCCCGTTCTCCCGGATGAGGCCGGTCGTGCCGGCCTCGGCGGCGAGGTCCTTGTGGGCGTCGAGGGCCAGGCAGTGGAGCGCGGCCATGGCGTCCATCTGCCGGCGCATAGGCTCCGGCCGGCCCGCGCGCACGAAGCGGATGAGCCAGGGCAGGAATTCCGGCAGGTGGCGCCAGCGGATGAAGAGCGGCCCCATCGGGTCCAGCAGCCAGCGGGGCGCCTTGAACATGAGGCCGGGGCCGGTCTGCGGCAGGCAGGAGTGGGAGCTGATCGCGCC
>JAJECZ010000107.1 GCA_022821735.1 Alphaproteobacteria bacterium
GTCGGTGCGGAAATAGCCGCCGGCGACGGCATAGGTCTCGGCGAGCGGCCCGCTCCGGAAGAGCGCGTAGCGCAGTGCCGCCGCCGCCGCGTTGTGCGGGCGGAGATGCCGGCTCGCGGAAACGGGCGCATTGCAGAGATACTGCAGCCGGTAGCAGGCATGGTTCTGCAGGTTGCGGCCCACATTCGGCGCGTTGTGGATGACGGGAATCCCGTGCGACGAGAGAGCGCCCGCCGGTCCGATGCCCGAGAGCATGAGGAGTTGCGGCGTCTTGATCGCGCCCGCGGAAAGGACGACCCCGCACCGGGCCCGGATACGGGTCTGCCGGCCGCCGATCGACGCCTCGACGCCGGAAGCCCGCCTGTCCTCGAAGAGGATCCGCAAGGCAAGGGCGTCGGTGCGGACAAGGAGGTTCGGCCGCCCTGCCGCCGGTTCGAGATAGGCCGTGGCGGCGCTCATACGCCGGCCCCGGCCGGCATTGATGTCGTAGAGGGCGAACCCCTCGCCCGCATCGGTGTTGAGGTCGTCCAGCACCGGGAACCCGTCTTCCGCCGCCGCCGCCAGGAAGGCGTCGCAGATCGGCAGGTCCGGGCGGGCGCGCCGGACATGCACGGGGCCCGCGCTGCCATGCCACGGCCCGTCGCCGCGCTCGTTCGCCTCCGAGCGCCTGAAATAGGGAAGCAGGTCCTCGAACGCCCAGCCGGCGCAGCCCATCTGGCGCCAGATGTCGTATTCGCGGGAATGGCCCCGCGTGTAGATCATGCCGTTGATGCTGCTCGACCCGCCCAGCACCCGGCCCTGGAGCCAGGTGAGTTCGCGGTTCTCCATCCCGGGAACCGGGTCGGCCCTGAAGCTCCAATTGAACCTGGGATGGTTCGCAGCGGCGAAGCCGAGACCGGGAAGGCGCAGGAGCAGGCTGTCGTCACGCCCGCCCGCCTCAAGCAGCATGACCGAAACATCCGGGTCCTCCGAAAGCCGCGCGGCGACCACGGCGCCCGCTGCGCCGGAGCCGACGACCAGATAATCGCAGGACAATGAACGGTCCTTCATGGAACCCGGTCAGGAACGCCGCGTGAAACTGTCCGGCCCAAGGACCCGCTCCAGACCGCGAACGGCCTGCTTTATCCCGCCGGCCAGGGCTCGCCGAAATCGCCGAGCGAGAAATCGGTGCCGGGATTGCGGTTCCGGCCGCGCACCAGCTCGACAGGCATGTCGCTCCAGTCCGCCGCGGCATTCTCGATTCGCCGGTGGACGCAGCTTGTCGCGGGCATGTAGCGCATGGCGAAGCCGGCGCGGCGGCGCCCGGAGGTATTGGCGGCCGAGCCGTGGACGATGCCGATATCGTGGACCGACACCTGGCCCGGCTCCAGTTCGATCATGTGCGCTGCGCTCTCGTCGAAATCCCGGACCGGGATCTCCCGGTTCAGGGTCGAGTCGGGATCGTCCACGAGCTCATGGCGGCGATAATGTTCCAGGTGCGAGCCGGGAATCACCTGCATCGCGCCATTGCCGGCATCGACCTTGTCGAGCGCCAGCCAGACCGAACAGGACGCCATCGGCTCGATGGGCCAGAACGGCCCGTCCTGGTGCCAGGGAACGGTGCGCCGGCTCTCCGGCGGCTTGCAGAAGAGATGAGTGAACAGCAGCACAAGGTCGGGGCCCATCACCGCCTCGGCCATATCCAGAATGCGGGCATCGTGCACGATGGCGTGGAAGGCCCGGTTGCCGTGCAGCCGGTAGGGTCGGCCCCGGTCGAGATGCGGATTAATGATCCGGTCGGGCTCCATATGCGGATTGTCCCGCAGCACCTGCTCGACGGCCGACCGCAGGGTTTCCAGTTCCCCGGCATTGAGGCGAAAACCGTCCGGTACGACATAGCCGTCGCGGCGATAGGCTTCGATCTCCGCTTTCGTCAGCACCGTCGTCCCCTTCCCTGTCAGCCCCCCGATCCTCAGCGCCCGCGACAGTTGCGGTCGCGACGGCCCGCGCTATAAGTGCCGCACTGCGGTGGGGCGTAGCCAAGCGGTCAAGGCAGCGGGTTTTGATCCCGCGATCCCTGGTTCGAATCCAGGCGCCCCAGCCAATCCAGCGGCGCCCGCCATCGTCAGAACGGACGGTCGCCCTGGATCGTCACCCGGTTTCCGGACCGGACATTGGGATAATAGTCCCACATCGCAAGGTGCTGGACGCTGCGATTGTCCCAGAAGGCCACCGAGTTCGCCCGCCAGCGGAACCGCGCCTGGAATTGCGACTTGGCGTTGTGCCGGTAGAGGAACTCCAGAATCGCGTCCGACTCGTCTCGCGGCATGTCCTTCAGCCGCATCGTGAACACTGGATTGACGAAGATCACCTTCTTGCCGGTCACCGGATGGGTGCGGATCACGGGATGCTCGGCGCGCGGATAGACCTTGGTGTCTTCCCTGCCGTCGCGCCGGCTGCGGTCGCGGTAGTTCCGCGTACCGTCGTGGATGGCCGTCAGCCCGCCGAGAAATGCCTTCATCGGCTCCGACAGCGCATCGTAGGCCGCCGACATGCTGGCGAAGAGCGTGTCGCCGCCTTCCTCTGGCACCGTGTGCAGATGCAGGATCGAGCCCAATGGCGGCTCGGGATCGCACGAGACGTCCGAATGCCAGGCCTCGCCGGCGATCTGGGTCGAATTGGCGTCCGTGTGGATCCGAAGGATCTCCGGATGGCCCTCCGGACCCGGACGGAAGGGATGGATATGCAGCTCCCCGAACCGCCGGCCGAAATCCTTGTGCTGGTCCAGCGTCATCTCCTGGTCGCGGAAGAAGATCACCTCATGGCGCATCAGCGCATCGTGGACTTCGGTGAACTGGTGGTTGCCCATCGGCTCAGCGAGATTGACGCCGTGGATTTCCGCCCCGACGGTCGGCGTCAGCGGGCGGACTTCGATGGTCTCGTAGGTCATGGTTGCCGGTCTCCTCGCCTCAACTCGCCTTGTAACCGATCGTGTCCAGCATGACCCTGATTGCGGCGGCGGACTCCTTGACGAGTTCCGACGCCTCGGCGGCTGTCTGGTAAACGATCGGCATGTTGATCGATTTCGAGATCTTCATCATGTCGGGGTCCGTGGACGCGACCTTCAACGCGGCCTCCATCTTCGCGACGATGGCCGGGTCGATCCCCTTGGGGAAGGCGACGACGGTCGGCGCGTCGATGGCGACGCCCTCATAGCCTGCCTCGACCAGCGTCTCGGTGTCCGGATAATTGCCCAGCCGCCTGGTCGATACTGCGGCGATGGTCTTGAACTTGCCCGGATAGCGCGCATGGATGCCGCCTGAATAGGCAAAGTCCACCTGGCCGGAAAGTACGAGTTGCACCATGCCCCGCCCGCCCTTGGTCGGGATGTAATCAACCTCGAGGCCCGACTGGCGCGCGATGGCCTGCATGACGATCTTCGCGCCGGGGCTGAGGGAAGCGTATTTGATCTTGCCCTTCTCCTTCGCATAGGCGACGAAGCCGGCCATGTCGTCGAAGGGCGCATCGGCCGGCGCGACCATGGTCACCTGGAATTCGGTCAACCCGCCGGCGTACACATAGTCATCGGCCGTGAATTGCAGCGCCGAGTTGATCTGCGGATTGAGCGTCATGCCCGTCACGGCGCCGAAGAAGAACATGTCGCCGTTCGGTTCCTCGTTCTTGAAACCCTCAAGCGCGACCGCCTGGCCGCCACCCGCCCGGTTGATGACATTCACCTGCTGGCCAAGCTCGCGCGTCAGGATCTTGGCGAGCACGCGACCCTTGGTGTCCGTGCCGCCGCCGGCCTTGTAGCCGATCAGCATGGTGATCGGGCCCGTCGGCCAGTCCGTCGCCGACGCCGGCAGCGCTGCGCCGAGCGCAAACATCGCCGCGACAAACGCTTTCAGAAGTCCCTTCATCTTTCCCCTCTCAATGAAAATACCTGCGTTGGACGGGAACGAATCCCGTCCGGGCTAGTCGCCGACGATAGCTTCCCGCTGCCGGCGCTGCAACACGGTCAGCCGCCAGACGCCGAAGACCGCAAGCACTCCGAAGACCAGCGCCACGGGATGGTCGAGAAGTTCCGAGACATCGGTGACGAGGCCGAGCGTCTGGCGCAGCGACAATTCGAAGGACGGCCCGATGACGAAACCGATCAGGAAGGTGACAAAGGAAAAGTCGTATTTCTTGGCAAAGAATCCGATAACCCCGAACAGAGCCATGACGCCGATCCCGAAGGCGCCGCCGCCCTGGAGGTAGGCGCCGAGGCAGCACAGGAACACGACGATGGGCATGACCAGCGCCGGGGAGACGCGCACGATCCTAGCAAAGACGTTCTGCCCGAAATAGCCGATCAGAAGCAAGAACAGGCTGGCCGCTATCATCGACATGTAAACGCCGAGAATCAGGTCACGGTTCTCCAGAAAGAGCAGCGGCCCGGGCGTAATGCCCTGGATCGTGAAGGCCCCGATCAGGATGGCGGCGATGACGCTACCGGGGATGCCGATGGCGAAGAGCGGCACGAAGGAGGCAGGCACGACGGCATTGTCAGCGCTCTCGGCCGCGGCCACGCCTTCGATGGCTCCCGTCTCCTCGAAATCGGCGCCGCGGCCGGAAGCCCTGCGCTCGGCCCCGTATGAGAGGAAGGAACCGACGCTCGCGCCCAAGCCCGGCAGGATGCCAACGCCTGTGCCGATCAGGCAGCCACGAAGGATCGCGCGGGCAGAACGGCGCCAGTCGCCAAGCGTGACGACCCTGTCTTCGCGAATGCCGGAGCCCCGCAGCAGGTCGGCCTCTTCCTGGAGCCTCTGGCGCTGTCCGATCTGGATCATCATCTCTGAGAGCGCCAGCATTCCAATAGCGACCGGGATCAGCGGCAGACCGTCATAGACCTCGATCAAACCGAAGGTTAGGCGCGGAGATCCAGTCTCCACCTCGAGGCCGATGCAGGACACAAGGATGCCGAACAGCCCGGCGATCAGGCCCTTTATCATCGACCGTCCCGAGAGGCCGGCAATGAACACCAGCGAGAAGGCGAGGATGCCCGTGAGCTCCACCGGGCCGATGCCGAGCGCATATTCCGCCAGCTCCTGGGCGACGAGGATGAGCACAATCGTCGAGAACAGGTCGCCGATGACGGAGGCGAACAGGCCCATCTTGAGCGCCTTTTGCGCCTTGCCGGCGCGCGCGAGCGGATATCCAGCCATCGCCGTCGGCGTCGAGGACGGCTCGCCCGGCGTGTTCAGCAGGATCGCCGAAACAGCGCTGCCGGCAGTCGAGCCCTTGGCGATGCCGACGAGGAAGGCGATGGCCGCGAGCGGCGAGAGATAGAAGGTGAGCGGAATCGCGACGGCCGTCGCCGTGCCCTTGCCAAGGCCCGGCAACGCGCCCACCAGATAGCCGAGCGTGACACCGAACAGGATCCAGGCGAGGTTGCCCGGCGCAAAAGCAGCCTCGAGAACAGGCAGGAAGGAATCCAAGACCAAGGCTCCCCTTCGTCAGCCGATAGCCGTGCCGAGCACGCGGTAGAAGAGGAACCAGGCCCCGATCAGCAGCGCCGCGGGAATTCCCGCAAGCAGCCAGATGCGCCGTTCGCCCATATAGAGCATCGGTCCGACGATCAGCAGCACGGCCGCCACCGCCGGCGAAACCCAGACGAAGAGCGCGATGGCCGCTCCGACGGCCAGCAGCACCGCCAGCAACGCCCACCATTCCGCTGCCGGCACGGCGACGCCCGCCGCCATGCCGCGGCGCAGGCGGCCGGTTGCCTGCAAGGTCAGCAAGACAGCGAGGCCGGTGATCCCGACAGAGCAGATTTGCGGCAGTAGCGCCGGAGATATCGTCGCGTCGCCGCCCTCGGAGGTCTGGGTCGGAATGACCACGGCCAGCATGGTCAGGCCGAAGACAAGCAGCACAATACCGGCGATCAGGTCCGATTTCGGCAACTGGCGATCCCCCGAACTCCCCCGGTCCCCGCCTAGCAGACAGGCCCTTTCAGGATAGCCGTCCCCGAACCCGCCTGTCGAGGCGGCGCCCCGTTCTCAAACGACGCCGTTCCGGGCAAGTTCCGCAATATCCTCCGGGGAAAGGCCGAGCGCGCCGTAAACCTCCTCGTTGGCCTCGCCGAGCGCGGGGCCGAGCCGCTCCACCCGGCCAGGCGTGCGCGAGAGCTTCGGCACGACGCCGGGCACCGCGATCTCGCCGGTATCCGCGTCGCCCACCCGCAGGATCGCTTCCCGGGCCGCGAAATGCGGGTCCGCGAAGATTTCATCCACGGCGTTGACCGGGCCGACCGGCACCTCCGCCGCGAGGCAGCGGTCCATCGCCTGGTCGCGGTTCATCGCGCCGAGCCACTCTGCGACGGCGCCGTCTACCACTTCGCGCTCCGCCAGGCGGGCCGGCGCCTCGCCGTAGCGGTCCTGCAGGTCGGGCCGCGCCATGGCGCCGGTCAGCCGCTCGAACATCTTGTCGCTGGTGCAGGCAATGGCGATCCAGCGCCCGTCGCCGCATTCGAAATGCCCGTGCGGGCAGGCATTGAGCGTGTTCGACCCCTCGCGGCCGCGTATCGTTCCCGCAGCGTCGTAGGCGGGCGCGAGTTCGTCCAGCACCCGGAACACCGGCTCGAAAAGCGCAAGGTCGATGACCTGGCCGAGGCCCGACCGCTCCCGTTCGCGGAGCGCCATCAGCACGCCCAGCGCCCCGTACATGCCCGTCATGTAATCGCCGAGCGAGGTCGAGCCGGGCGTCACCGGCGGGCCGCCCGGAAAGCCGGCGAGGTGGGTCAGTCCGCCGAAGGCATGCGCGATGCGGGCGAAACCCGGCCTCTGGCGGTAGGGCCCGGTCTGGCCGTACCCGGTGACCCGCAGCATGATGAGGCCCGGATTGGCAGTGGCCAGGTCGTCATAGCTGAGGCCCCAGCGTTCCATCGTGCCGGGGCGGAAGTTCTCGCACACGACATCGGCGTCCGCCGCCAGCCGACGGAACAGCTCCGCCCCCTCCGGCGCGCGCAGGTTGAGCGTGATCGAACGCTTGTTGCGCGACTCGCTGAGCCAGGCGAGGGAGCTGTCGGCGCGCGCGCTCGGCGTGCCGTAGCGCCGCCAGGGATCGCCCGCGGGCTGCTCTATCTTGACGACCTCCGCGCCGAACTCGCCAAGGATGGTCGCCGCGTGGGGGCCTGCAATGAAAGTTGCCGCATCCAGAACCCGGATGCCGTCCATCGGCCGCTCGCCCATTCCCTCGCCCCTCCGCTTCCGTCAGGCACGGCTTTATAGCAGCCCCGCGAGCGGATAGAGTGACGCCCCATGTTCACCACACGGCCCGAAATACTCGGAACCTTCGGCGTCGCCGCCTCGACGCACTGGCTCGCAACGGCCACCGCAATGGCCGTGCTGGAGGAGGGCGGCAACGCCTTCGACGCGGCGGTGGCGGCCGGTTTCGCGCTGCAGGTGGTGGAGCCGCATCTGAACGGCCCCGGCGGCGACATGCCGGCCCTCGTCTGGAGCGCCGCCGAAGAGCGGCTGCGGGTCGTCTGCGGCCAGGGTCCGGCGCCCGCGGCAGCGACCATCGACGCCTTCCATGCCCTCGGCCTCGACATCGTGCCGGGAACCGGCCTGCTGGCGACCTGCGTGCCGGGCGCCGTCGACGGCTGGCTGCTGATCGCGCGCGACTACGGAACGATGGAACTCTCGCGGCTGCTGCGGCCTGCCATCGAATTCGCCGGCGGGGGCTATCCGCTTGTCGGCCATGCGGTCGCGACCATCGCGTCGGTGGAGGCGCTGTTCCGCGAGGAATGGCCGACGTCCGCCGCAGTCTATCTGCCGGGCGGCAGGCTGCCGGAAGCCGGAAAGCTGTTCCGCAACCCGGCGCTCTCCCGGACCTGGACGCGGCTGGTGGAGGAAGCCGAAGCCGCCGGTGGGTCGCGTGAGGACCGGATCGAGACTGCCCGCAACAATTTCCAGGAAGGCTTCATCGCCGAGGCAATCGCCGGTTTCGCAGCCGGCAACGAAGTCATGGACAGCTCGGGCCGGCGCCATCGCGGCCTGCTCGCCGGCGACGACATGGCGAACTGGCGGGCGAGCTACGAGGAGCCGCTGACCTGCGACTACGGGCGCTACCGGGTCGCCAAGGCGGGGCCCTGGTCGCAGGCGCCGGTGTTCCTCCAGCAACTGGCGCTGCTCAAGGGGTTCGACCTCGGCAGCATGGACCCGCTCGGCGCCGATTTCGCCCATACCGTCACCGAATGCGCGAAGCTCGCCTTCGCCGACCGCGAAGCCTTCTACGGCGACCCGGCGCATGTCGATGTGCCGATGGAGCGCCTGCTGTCCGACGAATACAACGACGCCCGGCGCAAGCTTGTCGGCGCGGAAGCCAGCCGGGAGATTCGCCCGGGCGCGGTCGAAGGCTTTGCGTCCACCGTGCGGGTCGGCGAGCGGCGCAGCCCGGTTCTGGGCGCGGGCGAGCCCACCATGGCGCTGGCGGACGGCGACACCTGTCATCTCGATGTGATCGACCGCTGGGGCAACATGGTCTCGGC
>JAJECZ010000254.1 GCA_022821735.1 Alphaproteobacteria bacterium
CGCGCGAGCACCATGTGGACGATGTTGTCGGTGAAGTCCTGGTCGCCGTAGCTGATGAAGATCTTCTGCCCGGTGATGCGGTATGTGCCATCGCCCGCCGGCACGGCGCGCGTGGCGAGCGCGCCGACATCGGAGCCGGCCTGGGGCTCCGTCAGGTTCATCGTGCCGGCCCATTCGCCGGAAATCATCTTCTCCAGAAAGATGTCCTTCTGCTCATCCGAACCATGGTTCGCGAGCAGGTCCACCGCGCCCTGGGTCAGGAGCGGTGCAAGCGAGAAGGAGAGGCAGGCCGACTGCCATATCTCGGTGAGCGCCGTGGACACGAGCCAGGGAAGGCCCTGCCCGCCATAGTCTGGATCGAAGGGCGCGCCGTTCCAGCCGCCCTCGCAGAACTGCCGGTAGGTTTCCCGGAACCCGTCCGCCGTGCGCACGACGCCGTTTTCCAGCACCGCGCCCTGCATGTCGCCGACGCGGTTGAGCGGCGCCACGGCCTCGCCCGCGAACCGCCCGGCCTCGGTCAGCACGGCATCGACGAGATCGACGGATATTTCCTCCATGCCGGGCAGGGCGATCACCCCGTCCAGGCCGGCGATTTCGGTCATGGCGAAGCGAATGTCGCGGAGGGGCGCGGCGTAATCGGACATCGGCGGCACACCGGAAGATCGTCAACGGGCTGGGAAGAGCCTTGGCTGGGCGACCTGGATTCGAACCAGGGCTACTGGGGCCAGAACCCAGCGTTCTGCCGCTAAACTATCGCCCAACGCATGGACTGAAACATATCGTCCATCCGGCAGAATTTTGCAAGGGCTCCCGACGGCCCCGGCAGGGCGGCGTTGCGTTGACCGCGAACAGGTTTGTCCGGCTAACCGAAGGGCGAGGCGCCGCCGAGCACTCGAGGCAGCCAGGTGGAAAGCTCGGGCACCAGGATGATGATGAGGGTCACGATGAAATCGGACACGAAGAAAATCATCGCACCGCGCAGCACGGTCTGGATGGGTATCTGGGCGATGCCGCTGACGGCGTAAAGGTTGAAGCCCACCGGCGGCGTGATGACGCTCAACTCGACGCCCATGGTGACCACGATGCCCAGATGGATTGGGTCGATACCGAGCGCCGTGGCCACGGGGAAGACGACCGGTACGGTCAGCAGGATCATGGCGATGCCGTCGAGGAAGGTGCCGAGCATCAGCAGCAGCGCCATATAGCCGAACAGGAACGGCAGCGGCTCAAGCTGCATCTCGATGACCAGCTGGGCCAGTTGCTGCGGCCATGCCTGATTGGCCGCGACGAACTGGAAGATCCCGACGCTCCCGACCAGGAAGAACACCACGGCGCTCAGGTTCATGGCCCGCGCCGCCGTCGGCAGCAGGTTCCGCAGGAACTCGCCGCGGCCCGTGACAAAGCCGTAGATCAGGGCGTAGCCGCATGCGGCCGCGGCCGCCTCGGTCGGCGTGAACAGCCCGCCATAGAGGCCGCCCAGCACCAGCACCGGCATGGCGAGACCGGGGAGCGCCCCCACGGTCGCCCGCCCCAACGGCCCCCAGGCGAAGTGGCCGCGGCTCAGGGTCTTGGTCCGCCAGGCGGCGAGTATGATGAGAATGAACATGCCGCCCGCCAGCATCAGGCCGGGAATTATGCCGGCCATGAACAGGCGCACGATCGAGGTTTCCGTCGCGATGCCGTAGATGATGAGCGAGAGGCTCGGCGGGATGAGCAGGCCGATGCCGCCGCCCGAGGCCACGATGCCGGCCGACAGCCAGTCCGGATAGTTGCGCTTGCGCATCTCCGGGATCGTGATGAGGCTCATGGCCGAGGCGACGGCGACGCTCGAGCCGGAGATGGCGCTGAACAGCACGCAGGTGGTGACGGTGGCCAGCCCGAAGCCGCCGATGACCCAACTCACCAGAGCCTCGGCGAACTGGAACAGCTGGCGCACCATGCCGGTGCGTTCCATGAGGAAGCCGGCGAAGATGAACAGCGGAACCGCCATCAGGCTGTAGTGGCCCAGGAACGAGAAGAAGGCCGAGGACAGCGCCCGCGCGTCCAGCAGCGGATCGAACAGGATGTAGATCGCGCTGGCCGCGCCCAGGGCTATGCCGATGGTCACTCCCGAGCCCAGAAACGCCAGGATGCCGGCGAGCAGGCTACCCATGCTGCAAGGCTCCTTCGGGGCCTCCGGTGCCCGGCGGCTCGTGTATGCGGGTCATCTAGAGCAGCGAGCCTTCATCGGTATGAGACTGGTAACGCTCCTCCAGTCCAGCCCGGCCCATCATCGTGCAAATGTGGTGGTAGAGCTGGAACGCGTAGCTCACCGCGAGAAACGCCATGCCGAGGAGGAACACGGCGAAGAAATGCCATAGCAGGAACGCCAGGCTCTCCGTCTTCCGTTCCTGGAGGATCATCAGGTCCGCCACTTCGAGGCCCCGCCACACCAGCCATGCGCAGAAGGCGAGCCCGACCGCCGCGCCGAAAATCTCGAAGACACCGGCCAAGACGCGGCCCCACCGCCCGGCCTTCTCGCGCAGCAGAATCAGCACGATCGTCACCCGCAGGTGGGCCCCGCGGCTCTGCGTGACCGCGAAGAACAGATACACGCCGGCGAGAATGCCAAAGGTGACCGCGTCCTGCTGCCATTCGAAGGACACGCCGAAGACATAGCGGCGAATGACCTCCAGGCCGGCCAGCAGCGTCAGCACGAGCAGGAGCGCAGCAGCGATGTACTGCACAAAACGCTCTTGGAACGTGCGCCAGGCGTAGTAGAGACGGTTCACGGGGACAGGGCCGGGGAGGCCCGGCGGGCCTCCCCGTTCTCCTTGGCCGATATGTCCGGATTACCCTTTCTTGAGCACCGGCTCATGCTTGGCGCAATCGACGCTCTCCACCGGGTCAGTGCCCGGGCCGAGGCGCGCCGAGGCCTCGCGGCCCTCCTTGAGGAACCTGTCCACCCACTCATGCGCTTCCGCCGGCAGCCGCTCCTTGAGGTAGTCGGCGACATTGTTGCCGATGGCTTCTTGCAGGGGCTTCGCCTCTTCGGGAGTAGCGGAGTAGATGCCGACATCCGAGGGGTTCTCTGCCTTGTACTGGTTTATGGCGAACTGGTCGTTGCACCAGTTGAGCTCGTTCTGGTACTTCACGGCCTGCTCGACCAGCTCGCGGATCTTCGCCTGCGTCTCCTCGTTCAGCTTGTTGAACCACGCTTGGCTGGCGCCGACCCAGTAGTTGTCGAAGGTCACCGTGGAGATGCCGGCGATCGTGTAATAGGGCGTCTGCTCGGTGATGGCGCGCCATCCGCCGATGGAGGTGATGACGCCGTCGAGCACGCCGGATTCGAGCGCGCTCGGCACGTCGCCGAAGGACATGACCACCGGGGAGGCGCCCCAGGAGGCCACCACCGGATTCACCGCGGCGGCGAAGGTCCGGATCTTCTTGCCCTGGAACGAATCCATCGCAAGCAGCCGCTCCTTGCCGGCAATGGCGAGCGCAAAGCTGAGATCGACAAAACCGAACGGCTCGATGAAGTGCTTCTCGCGCAGCCGGTTCAACAGCATCTTGCCGGTGGCCTGATTTGGCAGATCATGGATCGCCGCGACCGTGGTGAGAACGCCGGGCTGACCAATGATGCTCATCCAGATGTCCGTCGCAGCCGTCTTGCCGGAGACCAGCCAGCCCATCTCCAGGTTGCCCTGGGTCATGGCGGTCATGGCGTCGGGATCTTTGTACAGGGCGCCGGCGTAGAAATTCCGTACCTCGCTGCCCTCGGGGAATTGCGACTCCACCTGCTCCTTGAACCATTCCATGGCGATAGCCGTCGGGTGCGGCGGCGGCGGCAAGTCCACCGAAACGCGGATGATGACTTTCTCCAGTTCGGCCTTGGCCGGTGTCGGCAAGGCCGCGAGTAAGACCGTGGCGGCGGCGAAAGCGACGGCCCCCGCAAAAGCGGCGGTGCGTGGAAGGTATGCTCGAATCATGGCGTTCTCCCTTTTGCCCGGTGTTCTTCGAGGCCGCTGCGCTGGCAGTGCCATCGACGCGCCCCCGGTGTCTCCCTTTCGCACGGCCGGCGGGCCGGGCGCATACAGCACCTGGCGCCGGATGCGCGGCGCGGCCAATCCGGGCATCAGTCGCGCCGCCCCGCAGGCCGACGCCTTCGAAAAGGAAAGCGCACGTCCGGAAACGGACGCACCACGGCCAAGGTGCCAAGCCACCATAAGCCAAGCACCATGCGAGTCAAAGACCGCTATAACCGGCGCGATCTGCGCCCGCACGGGGTCAGGTCGAGTATTTCGCGACCAGTTCCCTCGCCCTGGCAGCGGCCGCCTCCGGGATTGTATGCCGCGGCGGGAAGTCTCCGGC
>JAJECZ010000145.1 GCA_022821735.1 Alphaproteobacteria bacterium
ACGACAGCACGGGCCTGCCGATCCGGGCAGCCGCAGGCGCCAGCGCCGCCAGGGTCGGCATGCCGGTGCCGCTCATCAGCAGCGCCTCGGCCTCATCGGACACGCCGCCGTCCAGCGCGGCGAGGGCATCGGCGCTCCGCAGCCCGTAAATCCCGCGCGTGTCCTCGGAAGGCAGGTCGATGGTCATGACCTGGACGACGGAGAGCCCCGCCGCCTGCCAGAAAGCGATCCCGGCCTCGACGATGTCGGCCGGATAGGGCGCCAGCAGAGCGACGCGCTCGATGCCCGACGCTTCCAGCGCATCCAGGATGGCCTGCGCGGCCGTGACGAACGGGCAGCCGAGCCGTACCTCCGCTTCGGCCACGATTTCCGCCTCCCGCCCGGCGCCCACCAGATAGGAAGACCCGGTGCAGGCGAAGCCGTAGACGTCCGGGCGCAACACATCGTAGCTGTCCAGGGTGCGGTCGAGCCCGTCGAAATAGTCGATCAACCGCTCCACGGAGGTCGGGGCCCGGCTGACCAGGCGGCTCGTCAGAAGTTCGGCACCCTGCGGCAGGAGCCGCCGCATCTCCGCCTCGACCGTCGGATTCGCCTGCGGCACGCCCACCCCGACCCAGCCGCCGGCTCCGTATTCTCGATCCATCCGGTCCATGCCGTTGCCCCGGAACCGTTGCAGGCCGCCCGCTCAGATATCCAGCGAGGTTTCCCGCTCCCAGTCGCTCAGATGGCGGGAATAGGCGTCCCATTCCTGCATCTTCAGCTTGACGTAGGCGGACGAGAATTCCGCTCCGAGCAGGTCCTTCAAAACCGCATTGCGGTCGAAGGCGCGGACCGCGTCCAGCAGGTAGTTCGGCAGCCGCCTGACCCGGCGCCTGTGGCCCTCGGCATACATGTCGAGGTCGCTCCGCCTGCCCGGATCGCGCCTGTTCCCGATTCCGTCGAGGCCGGCCGCCAGGCAGGCCGCCTGCAGCAGGTAGGGGTTGGCCGCGCCGTCGGCGAGCCGGAGTTCGAAGCGGCCCTCGTCGGGGATGCGCACCATGTGGGTGCGGTTGTTGCCCGTCCAGGTGACGGTATTGGGCGACCATGTGGCGCCCGAGGCCGTGACCGGCGCGTTGATGCGCTTGTAGGAATTCACGATCGGGTTGGTGATGGCGCAGAGCCCCTCGGCGTGGTGGAGCACGCCGCCGAGGAAATGGAGCGCGAGCTCCGAGAGGCCGAGTTCCCCGTCCGGATCGTGGAACAGGTTGGTCTGCCCGTCCGCATCCCAGACGGACACATGCGCGTGGCACCCGTTGCCCGTCAGGCTGAGGAAGGGCTTCGGCATGAAGGTCGCGCGCAGCCCGTGCTTCTCGGCAATCGACTTCACCATGAATTTGAAGAAGGCGTGCCGGTCCGCCGTCACGAGCGCATCGTCATAGTCCCAGTTCATCTCGAACTGGCCGTTGGCGTCCTCATGGTCGTTCTGGTAGGGCCCCCAGCCGAGCTCCAGCATGGCGTCGCAGATCTCGGACACGACGTCGTAGCGGCGCATCAGCGCCTGCTGGTCGTAGCAGGGCTTCGCATCGATGTCGCGCGGGTCCGATATCCCGGCGCCGTCCGCATCGATCAGGTGGTATTCGGCCTCGACGCCGGTCTTCATCCGGAACCCCTCGGCCGCCGCCCTGGCGACGAGGTTCTTCAGCACGACGCGCGGCGCCTGCTCGACCGGCCGGCCGTCCATGACGAGGTCTCCGGCGACCCACGCCACGTCCGGCTGCCAGGGAAGCCGTATGACACTCGCCGTGTCGGGGACCGCCAGCATGTCGGGATGGGCGGGCGTCATGTCCAGATAGGTGGCGAAACCCGCAAATCCCGCGCCCGCCTCCTCCATCGCCGGCGCGGCGGCCGCCGGCACCAGCTTGGAGCGCTGCATGCCGCGAATGTCGGTGAAATTGAAGAGGAAATACCTGACGCCATTCGCCTTTGCGAACGCTTCCAGCTTGCCGGTCATGGTCATCCTTTCGGTCTGTAAGGGTGCACGGCCGTCAGGGCCAGAGGGCATCCAGCGGGAAGGTCACCGCCTCGAAGGGCGGAAAGGCCACCGGTTCGGCGTTCCGGGCCGAGCCAACCGGCGTCCAGGCGCCTTCATGCAGGGCGAACGCCTCCAACGTCCTTGCTGCCGGATCGACGAACCAGAGACGGCTGACGCCCTCCCGCGCATAGATCGGGCGTTTCTCCTCCAGGTCGAAGGTTCGCGTGGAAGGAGAGAGAATCTCGCACACCCAGTCCGGCGCGAGGATGAAATAGGGCGTATCCGGGTAATCGGGCATCCGCTCGCGGCGCCACCCGGCAAGGTCCGGCACAAGGATATCCTCGCCGAAATGGAGTTCCGGCTCATCAACGATCCACCAGCCCCCCGGTCCGCCCCGGCCCCATTGGAAAGGGGTGCCGATCGCCATACCGAGCGACGATCCCGCCAGCGCGTGCCGGCTGGCCGGCCTCGGCTGCGTATGCAGCGCGCCCTTGACGATCTCGGCCACCATATGCGGCGGCGCATCGAGCACATCCCGATAGGTCGCCTTTCGAGCCGGGATTCGCCGCCGCAACGCCCGCCGCGCACTCATGCCGTCCTCTCCGGTCGCCATTGCCGCGCCATGCTACGACCGCCCGGCATTCCTGTCACGGTCGCGCCGTCAAGCCCGGCCCGGAATCCAGTCGGTCCCTGCCAGCGGAACCCGCGCCATCGCCGCCGCCTCGACGGTGAGCGCGGCCAGGTCCTCCGGTTCCAGATTGTGGACGTGGCTCTTGCCGCAGGCCCGCGCGAGGGTCTGGCATTCCATCGTGAGGGTCGAGAGGTAGTTGCGCACCCGCCGCCCGCCCTCCTCCGGGTCGAGCCGCGCCTCCAGCACCGGGTCCTGGGTCGTCACGCCGACGGGGCAGCGGCCCGTCTGGCACAGATTGCAGGCGCCCGGATGCGTGCCGAGCGCCTCGTAGTCCTCGAGGTAAAGCGGGGCGTTGCAGTTGAGCGCCATCAGCGCGGCCATGCCGATCGAGACGGCATCGGCTCCAAGCGCCAGCGCCTTGGCGACATCGGCCCCGGTGCGGATGCCCCCCGAAACGATGAGCTGCACCTCGCGGTGGACGCCCAGCTCCTTGAGCGCATCCACGGCGAGGCGGACCGCCGGGAGCGTCGGAATGCCGACATCCTCGATGAACACTTCCTGGGTGGCCGCCGTGCCGCCCTGCATGCCGTCCACCACCACGGCGTCCGCGCCCGCCTTGACCGCAAGCGCGACGTCATACTGGGTGCGGGTCGCGCCGACCTTTACATAGACCGGCTTTTCCCAGTTCGTGACCTCGCGCAGCTCCTGAATCTTGATCGTGAGATCGTCGGGCCCTGTCCAGTCCGGATGCCGGCAGGCGCTGCGCTGGTCGATGCCGGACGGGAGGGTCCGCATCTCCGCCACCCTTTCCGTCACCTTCTGGCCGAGCAGCATCCCGCCGCCGCCGGGCTTGGCGCCCTGGCCGACCACCACTTCTATCGCGTCGGCGATGCGGAGATGGTCCGGGTCCATGCCGTAGCGCGAAGGCAGGACCTGATAGACGAGGGTTTGGGAGGCCTCGCGTTCCTCCATCGTCATGCCGCCGTCGCCCGTGGTCGTGCTGGTGCCCATCGCGCTTGCGCCGAGGCCGAGCGCGCGCTTGGCGTTGGCGCTCAGCGCGCCGAAGCTCATGCCCGCAATCGTGATCGGGATCTTGAGCTCCACGGGCTTCGACGCATATCGGGCGCCGATGGTCACGTCGGTATCGCAGCGCTCCCGGTAGCCCTCCAGCGGATAGCGCGACACGGACGCGCCGAGAAACACCAGATCGTCGAAGGACGGCACGGCCCGCCACGCGCCGGAGCCCCGGATGTAGTAGAGGCCCTGGTCTGCCGCGCGATGTATCTCGGAGATGACATGCGGGGGAAAGCTGGCCCAGGAGCGCGTCGTCCGATCGCCTGACATGATGCCGTCCCTAGTAGGCCGCCGCGTTGTCGACGCGGAAATTGTAGAGCTGACGGGCCGAACCGTAGCGGCGGAACTCCCTTGCGTCGGCAGCCACGCCGGCCCGTTCCAGCAGCGTCTGCAACCCGTCGGCGGCCCGCTCGCCCATATCCTTCTCGACGCAGTCCGCGCCAAGGCTCTCGACCCTGCCCCGGACGAAGATTTCGGCCTCGTAGATCGAGTCGCCCAGATAGGCGCCCGCATCGCCGCAGACGACCAGCCGGCCGGCCTGCGCCATGAAGGCGGACATATGCCCGATGGAGCCGCCGACCACGATGTCGATGCCCTTCATGGTGATGCCGCAGCGGGCGCTGGCACTGCCCTCGATCACGAGCAGGCCGCCGCGGCCGCTCGCGCCCGCCGACTGGCTGGTGTCTCCCGTTACCCGGACGGTGCCAGACATCAGGTTCTCGGCGACGCCCGTACCGGCATTCCCTTCCACGGTCACATCCGCCTCCCGGTTCATCCCGGCGCAGTAGTAGCCGACATGGCCGCGGATCCGGACATCCATCGCTTCCGTCAGCCCGACGGCGAGCGCATGGCGTCCCTTGGCGTTCGTCACGATGAAATGGCCGCCGGCGACCGGCCCGTCACGGCCCTGGAGGCGGCGGTTGAGCGCCCGCACGCCCGCTGCGTCGAGGTCGATGGTCTCGACCGTCACGCGCTGCCGCTCCATGAATAGATCTTGCCCGGCTCCGGTTCCCAGACCGATGCGGCCTCAACATCCGGCAGGTCGGCCAGCGCCCGGAACTCCGAGGCCATGGCGACCCAGTCGTCGTTCTCCGCCATCACGGCGGGCTTGCAGGCGATCGGGTCGCGAAGGACCGAGAAGCCGTCCCTCGTGCCGACCGCGAACGTGTAGAAGCCGTCGAGGTCCCTGATGCCGGCCTCCAGCGCCTCGGCAATGCTGGCGCCTTCGCTGATCCGCCAGGTCAGGTAGCCGGCAGCGACCTCGGTGTCATTGTCGGTCTGGAACCGCACGCCCTGCTGCTCGCGCAGCCAGTCGCGCAGGCGGTGGTGGTTGGAGAGCGAGCCGTTGTGGACGAGGCAAAGATCGTCGCCGGTGTTGAAGGGGTGTGCCCCGGCAGTCGTCACCGCGCTTTCCGTCGCCATGCGCGTGTGGCCGATCATGTGCGAGCCCGCCATCTGGCTGACGCCGAACCGGTCCAGGACGTCCGCCGGCAGGCCGACATCCTTGTAGATTTCGAGCACCGTGCCGGAACTGGTGACGCTGAGCTCCGGATGCCCGGCCTCCACCCAGTCCCGCAGACTGCCGGCATCGACGGAGGCTCTGAGGACGGCATGGTTGGACGCCGGTTCGGCCACAGCCTCGGCGCCCAGCGATTCGCCCGCCTCCGCGGCGAGGGCGGACCAGTCGTAGCCGGGCGCCATGCTGCACACCGTGACCTTCGCCTCGTTCCGTCCGCCTTCTTCCCGATAGACCGCAAAGCCCGCGCTGTCGGGGCCGCGCTCGGTCATTTCCCCCATCATCGGCGTAAAGAGGCGGCCCAGATGCGGGCGCAGGGCGGGGTTCTTGAGATAGAGCCCAACGATGCCGCACATGGCTTCCTCCTCCCGCGCGAGCCGCGCCTCGGTCGCAGTATAAGGCGTCCGGGTCAGACCTGCAGCGCCGTACCGTCATGGCCGGGATCGGCGCCGCCGTCGAGTCTGCCGTCGGCGGGCATCCGGATGCCGTGGACTGCCGCGAAGCCGAAGGTCAGCGGGCTGCGGACGATCTCGTAGCCCATGTCCTCCAGCGGTTCGACGACATAGCCGGGAATCCGGTTGGAGATGTCGATGGCGTTCGAGGTCGAGGAGAAGCGCGGCGCCGACACCGCCTCGGTCATGGTCATGCCGTGGTCGAGCACATTCAGGATCGCCTGCGTCACGCCCATCGCGATCTGGGTGCCGCCCGGCGCCCCGAGCGCCAGGCAGGGCCGGTCGCCCTCGAAGACGATGGTCGGGCAGAGCGAAGAAAACCGGCTCTTGCCGGGCGCGATGGACCCCGCCCGGCCGGGACGCGGGTCGAAGACCGCCATGCAGCCGTTGTACATGAAGCCGAGACCGGGCGTGATGACGCCAGACGGCATGCCCAGCGAGTGGGTCATCGTGACGATCCCGCCCTCGCGGTCCGCCGCCACGACATGCGTGGTGTCGGCCGGCTCCGGCGCGACTCGCGTTACCGAAGCCCGCTCACCGCGTGCGATCTCGCCTGCAAGCTCCGCGCCGTAATCCCTGGAAAGCAGCCAGTCCAGAGGCACGTCGTAGAAGGCCGGGTCGCCGACATGGGCGTCCTTGTCGCGCGTCGCCCGCTTCATCGCCTCGCTGACGACGCGCAGATACTCGGTGCTGTTGTGCCCGATGGCCGCCAGGTCGAAATGCCCGAGCTGGTTGAGCATCTGCAGCACCTGCACGCCGCCGCCCGGCGGCCGGTTGGAGGCGACGCGCCAGTTTCGGTAATCGGTCCAGATGGGTTCGGTGCGGGTCGTCCGATAGGCGGCGAGGTCGGCGGCCGTCATCAGCCCGCCATTGGCGCGCATGTCGGCGTCGATCTCCTCGGCGATCTCGCCGGTGTAGAAGATGTCCGCTCCGCCTTTCGCGACCCGTTCCAGCGTGCGGGCGAGGTCCGGATTGACGACATGGTCGCCGGTGGCCTTGATGCGTCCATCCTCGTGGAAATAGACGGCCCGGCCGGTGGCGGAGAAGGCATTCCGGTCCCGGTTGGCGGTGCGGCCGAGCTGCTCCGTCTGGCGCCACCAGAAATCGACATGCGGGCGCACGACGAAACCTTCGCGGGCCCGGGCCACGGCCGGCGCGCAGATATCCGCCCAGTCCCAGCTTCCGAATTCCGCCGCGGCCTCGAAATAGGCCCTGAGCGCGCCCGGCGTGGTAATCGACTGGTAGCCCAGATCGTTGACGCGGCCCTTCAGGATGAAGCCGAAGCCGTCCCGCGTCTCGCCTTCGAGCAGGTGCTCCCACATCGCCGGATGCGCCGCGAGCGGCGTCTTGCCGTGGAAGTCGATGCAGCAATGCTCCCCCTTCGACGGCAGGAAGAGATGGCAGGAGCCGAACCCGGCTATGCCGCACATCTGCGGATCGACCACACCCTGCACGAGGGCGGCGGCGATAGCGGCATCGACGGCATTTCCGCCCCGCTGCAGCACGCGGGCGCCGGCTTCGGCAGCCTCCGGCTGTGCGGCGACGATCATGGCGGGGCGGGTCATGGCGGCATCTCCGTGCGGGCGGCGGAGCGTAGCCCAAGAGCCGAGTTCATGGCGAGTGCCGCAACGATCACCGCGCCTGCGGCCAGCACCGCCGGCGTGGGCGTCTCGCCGGTCCCCAGCCAAACCCAGAGCGGCCCGAGCAGGGTTTCGAGCAGCAGCAGCAGCCCCACCTCCGCCGCCGGAATGTAACGCGGGCCCGTGCTGATAAGACCGATCCCCGCCGGCAGCATCACGCCCGCCGCGAGAACGAGCCAGAGTGCTCCCGTTCCCGAAACCGACAAGGGAGAGGCCAGGGGAAGCGCCAGCAACGCTGCCGCCAGATTGCCCCAGATCGGCACCGGGAGCGTGCTCGCAGCCCGGATCGAGCGCAGCAGCACGAAATAGGCGGCGAGCGCCACCGTCGCACCGGCCGCGCACAGATTGCCCGCGAGCCGCCCGCTCTCCAGATCGTCCGCAAAAATGATCGCGACGCCGCCGACGACCGCAACCGTCGCCGCCCACGTCCGGCGCGGCACCGGTTCGCCGAGGAAGACACGCCCGATGACGGCGGCAGCCAGTGGCGAGCCGGCGAGCACCACGAGCACATTCGCGGCGGCGGTAAGCGCCAGCGCCCAGATGAAACAGTTGCTGACCACTACCAGCAGCGCGGCCCCCAGCAGCCTGCGCGGCCCGAAGCGGAAGATATTCCGGACACCCTCGCGACCTTCGACCGCCCGCACAATGACGGTAAGGCCGGCGGCGATGCCGAGGCCCCGCCAGAACACCATCGTCCAAGGGTCGGCGTCGATCAGACGCACCAGCAGGGTGTCGGGAGTGACGGCGAGGACGCCGGCGAATGTCAGCGCCAGTCCGCGTGCATAGTGCGAATGCATGGGAGGCCGGACGGCTGTGCCGCGGCCCGGCCGGGCGCTAGGCGGCTTCGCTCAGGGGCGTTTCGTCGCGCTCCTGTGTCGGGCCGCTGTCCTGGCCCTTGGCGGCGATATCCCGGTCCACGAATTCGATGACGGCCATTGCCGCCATGTCGCCCCGCCGGAAGCCGGCCTTGAGCACGCGGGTATATCCGCCGGGCCGGTCCGCATACCTCTCCCGCAGGGTCGAGAACAGCTTGGCGACCATGGCGTCGTCCCGCAGCCGCGCGAATGCCTGCCGCCGCGCGTGGAGGTCGCCGCGCTTGGCGAGCGTGACCAGCCGCTCGACGACCGGGCGCAGCTCCTTGGCCTTCGGGAGCGTGGTGCGGATCTGCTCATGCTTGATGAGCGCGTTCGCCATGTTGGAGAACATCGCCTTGCGGTGGGCCCAACTCCGGTTGAGCCGCCGGCCCTGTTTGCGGTGGCGCATCGCTCTGTCCCCTTCCGCTCAGAACGGCTCGTCGAGCCGCTTGGCCAGCTCCTCGATATTGTCCGGCGGCCAGTTCGGCACTTCCATGCCGAGATCCAGTTCCATCGTCTTCAGCAGCGCCTTGATCTCGTTCAGCGATTTCCTGCCGAAATTCGGCGTGCGGAGCATTTCGTTCTCGGTCTTCTGCACAAGGTCGCCGATATAGATGATGTTGTCGTTCTTGAGGCAGTTCGCCGAGCGGACCGACAGCTCCAGTTCCTCGACCTTGCGCAGCAGATGGGCGTTGAACGGCAGATCGACGGCCCGGCCCTCGGGCTGCGACTGCTGGAGATCCTCGAAATTCACGAACAACTGCAACTGGTCCTGCAGGATCCGGGCGGCATAGGCAACGGCGTCTTCCGGCGATACCGACCCGTCGGTCTGCACGTCGAGCAGCAGCTTGTCGTAATCGGTCGCCTGCCCGACGCGGGTCTGTTCCACCCGGTAGGATACCTGGCGCACAGGGCTGTAGATGGCATCGACCGGGATCATGCCGATGGGCGCATCCTCGGGCCGGTTGTCGGACGCCTGGACGTAGCCCTTGCCGTTCTCGACCGTCATTTCCATGCGCAGGCTCGCGCCCCGGTCGAGCGTGCAGATGACATGGTCGAGGTCCATGATCTCGATGTCGGAGCCCGCCTGGATGCGTCCGGCGGTCACGACGCCCGGCCCCGTTGCGTCCAGCACCATCCGCCTCGGGCCGTCGGAATGCTTGCGCAGCGCCAGCCCCTTGATATTGAGGACGATGTCGGTGACATCCTCGCGCACGCCGGCGATCGACGAGAATTCGTGCAGCACGCCATCGATCTGCACCCGCGTGACGGCCGCACCCTGCAGTGAGGACAGCATGATCCGCCGGAGCGCGTTGCCGAGCGTGATTCCGAAACCGCGCTCAAGCGGCTCGGCTGCGATCACCGCCGACCGGCCGGGGTCGCCGCCGGCCTGCAGGTCGAGCTTGCCGGGCTTGATGAGAGCCTGCCAGTTCTTATGCGTGAACGATGTGGTCATCGCCTCGTTTCAATCCCTGCCGGGAGAGCCGGCCCGCTGGTTTCGATCGGGTGCTGCGGTCACACGCGCCGACGCTTCGGCGGGCGGCAGCCGTTGTGAGGTATCGGCGTCACGTCGCGGATCGAGGTGATCGTGAAGCCGGCCGCCTGAAGCGCGCGCAGTGCGGACTCGCGCCCCGAACCCGGCCCGCGCACATTGACGTCGAGAGTCTTCACGCCGTGTTCCTGCGCCTTGCGGGCGCAGTCCTCGGCGGCGATCTGGGCCGCGAACGGGGTGGACTTGCGCGAGCCCTTGAAGCCCTGTCCGCCCGCCGACGACCAGGCGATCGCATTGCCCTGGACATCGGTGATGGTAATCATCGTGTTGTTGAACGTCGCGTTGACATGCGCAACGCCTGACGAAATGTTCTTGCGCTCGCGTCTGCGCACGCGGGCGGCAGCTGGCCTCGCCATCCTCGACCGGCTCCTTCTTCGCTTATTTCTTCTTGCCGGCGATCGGCCGCGCCTTGCCCTTGCGGGTGCGCGCATTGGTGTGCGTGCGCTGTCCGCGCACGGGGAGCCCCTTGCGGTGACGCTGGCCGCGGTAGCAGCCGAGGTCCATGAGGCGCTTGATGTTGATTGCGACTTCGCGCCGCAAATCGCCCTCGACCATATAGTCGCGGTCGATGGTCTCGCGGATGCGGATGACCTGGTCCTCGGTCAACTGGTTGACCCTGTACTCCAGGGGCACCCCTGCCTTGTCGCAGATCTCCCGCGACTTGGCGCGTCCGATGCCGTGGATGTAGGTCAGGGAAATCTCAACGCGCTTCTGCGTCGGAATGTTGACGCCGGCAATTCGCGCCACTCCTGGGACTCCTCATGGGCTGGATCGCTGAAACAGCGCAACATACGCCGGGCCGCGGAAATCGTCAACCGTCCGAAGGCCGGCCGCCGGCTTCCCCGCCGAGCGCAACATCGATTTGCATCGCAACCTCCCCGATTTCCGCCATACCGTCAACCCGGCGCAACAGGCCCTTGGTTTCGTAGTAGGGCAGGATCGGCGCCGTCTGGCCGCGATAGACCCTGAGCCGCTCCCGGACCGTATCGGCGCTGTCGTCGGGCCGGCGCTCGAAATCCGTGCTGCCGCAAATGTCGCAGCGGCCCGCCTTGACCGGCTGCTTGAACCGGTCGTGGTAGCCCTCGCCGCATGTCCTGCAGGTGAACCGGCCGGAAATGCGCGCAACCAGCGCCTCCTCATCCACCTGCAGCAGCACCACGGCATCGAGCGCCATTCCCTTGCCGGCCAGAAGGGCATCAAGCGCCTCGGCCTGCGCGGTGGTGCGCGGGAAGCCGTCGAGAATGAAGCCGCCGGTGCAGTCCTGCGCATCGATCCGCCTGGAGATAATGCCGATCACAATCTCGTCCGGCACCAGCCGGCCCGCTTCTATTACTGCGGCGGCCTGCCTGCCGAGTTCCCCGCCGCCCGCAATCTCCGCACGCAGCATGTCGCCGGTGGAGAGCTGGGGTAGCCCGTGTTCTTCCGTCAACCGTCGTGCCTGTGTGCCCTTGCCCGCGCCGGGCGGACCCAGCAGGATCAGGATCATCGTCGCCGGCCCCGCAGGCGCGACTTCTTTATCAGACCCTCATACTGGTGTGCGATCAGGTGGCTCTGCACCTGCGCCACCGTGTCCATCGTCACATTGACGACGATCAGCAGGCTGGTCCCGCCGAAATAGAACGGCACGGCGTATTGGGAGATCAGGATCTCCGGCAGCAGGCAGACGATCGCCAGATAGACGGCACCGACCGTCGTCAGCCGGGTCAGCACATAGTCGAGATAGACGGCGGTGTTCTTGCCGGGCCGGATACCGGGAATGAACCCGTTGTAACGCTTCAGGTTCTCTGCCGTCTCCTCCGGGTTGAAGACGATCGCCGTGTAGAAGAAGCAGAAGAAGACGATCATCGCCATATAGAGCGCCAGATAGAGCGGCTGGCCGTGCCCCAGATAGGCGGCGACGATGCCGAGCACGCCCTCCTCGCCGCCCGGCGTGGCGCCGGCCGCGCTGAACTGCGCGATGGTAAGCGGCATCAGCAGCAGCGAGCTGGCGAAGATCGGCGGAATGACGCCGGCGGTATTCAGCTTCAGCGGCAGGTGGGAACTGTCGCCGCCATACATGCGGTTGCCGACCTGGCGCTTGGGATACTGGACGATCAGCCGGCGCTGGGCGCGCTCCATGAAGACGATGAAGGCGACTACCGCCACCGCCATCACGATCAGGCCGAGAATGAAGGCCGTGGACATCTGGCCCGTCCGGCCGAGCTCGAACATCTGCCCGAGCGCCAGCGGCAGGTTCGCCACGATGCCCGAGAAGATGATGAGCGAGATGCCGTTGCCGACGCCGCGCTGGGTGATCTGCTCGCCAAGCCACATCAGGAAGACCGTGCCGCCGACGATGGTGATGACCGTGGTGAACTTGAAGAACAGGCCCGGGATCAACACCGCCGAGCCGGACGGCCCCGCCATCGCCTCCAGGCCGCTTGCGAGCCCGTAGCCCTGCACCGCCGCCAGCAGCACCGTGCCGTAGCGCGTGTACTGGTTGATCTTCTTCCGGCCCGACTCGCCTTCCTTCTTCAGGGCTTCGAGCTTCGGGCTGACGGCGGTCAGCAACTGCATGATGATCGCCGCCGATATGTAGGGCATGATGTTGAGGGCGAAGATGCTCATCCGGCTGAGCGCGCCGCCGGCGAACATGTCGAACAGGCCGAGCACGCCGCCCTGCTGCTGGGCGAACAGTTCCGCCAGGATCGAGGCATCGACGCCCGGGATCGGGATATAGGTGCCGAAGCGGTAAACGATCAGCGCGCCGAGCGTGAACCAGATGCGTTTCTTCAGCTCCGTCGCCTTGGCGAAGGCGCCGAAATTCACATTGGCCGCGAGTCGCTCGGCGGCGGAAGCCATGGCTCCCCGCTACCCTTCCGCCGGTGCGGCGTTCATCACCGTCACGCTGCCGCCCGCCGCCTCGACCGCGGCGACTGCGGCCCTAGAGGCGCCGGCCACCCGAAGGTCGAGCCCCGTCTTGAGTTCGCCTCCGGCAAGCAGCCTGATGCCGTCGCGCGCCCGGCGCACGACGCCGGAGGCGACGAGCGCCGCTGCATCCACCGGCTCGGCCGGGTTCAGCTTGCCGGCCTCCACCGCAATCTGCAGGCGGCCGAGATTGACCGCCTGGTAGCGCGAACGGAACCGGTAATTGCTGAAGCCCCGTTTCGGCAGCCTGCGGTAGAGCGGCATCTGGCCGCCCTCGAAGCCGTTGAGGGCAACGCCGCTGCGGGACTTCTGGCCCTTGACGCCGCGCCCGGAGGTCTTGCCCTTGCCGGAGCCGATGCCGCGCCCGACGCGCTTGGCCGTCTTGCGCGCGCCCGGATTGTCCGAGAGTTCGTTCAGCTTCATCGCGTCTTCGTCCTCGCTCACCTCTCAAATCGGAGGCGCGCCGCCCTCATTCAACCTCTTCCACGCGCACCATGTGCCGCACCTTGGCGATCATGCCCCTGACCGCCGGGGTGTCCTCCAGGATGCGCGACCGGTTCATCTTGTTCAGTCCCAGGCCGATCAGCGTCTCGCGCTGCACCTTCGGCCGCCGGATCGGCGAACCCGTCTGCGTGACCTTCACGCGTTTTGCGGCCCCTTCATTCATTTTCGGCAGCCTCGGCCGGCGCATCCGCCTCCGCGGATTCGCTCGCGGGCGGGCGCGGCCCGAACAGGTCCGACGGGCGCTTGCCCCGCCGCTGCGCGACCATGCGCGGGCTGGCCGTGCGGGACAGCGCCTCGAATGTGGCCTTCACCATATTGTGCGGGTTGGAAGTGCCGAGCGACTTGGCCACGACATCCTGGATGCCGAGCGCCTCGAACACCGCGCGCATCGGTCCGCCGGCGATGACGCCGGTGCCCTGCGGCGCCGCACGCAGCACCACCCGGCCGGCGCCGAATCGTCCGCGAACATCGTGATGGAGGGTGCGCCCGTCTTTCAGCGGCACCCGGCGCATCGTGCGCTTGGCGCGTTCGGTCGCCTTGCGGATGGCCTCGGGTACCTCGCGCGCCTTGCCGGCGCCCACACCCGCGCGTCCCTGGCCGTCGCCCGCGACGACCAGCGCCGAGAAGCCGAACCGCCGGCCCCCCTTCACAACCTTCGCGACGCGGTTGATCGAGACGAGCTTCTCGATGAACTCGCT
The DNA here is from genome assembly GCA_022821735.1 of Alphaproteobacteria bacterium. Taxonomy (GTDB): domain Bacteria; phylum Pseudomonadota; class Alphaproteobacteria; order Bin95; family Bin95; genus Bin95. The sequence continues at coordinate 13,840 of JAJECZ010000145.1, forward strand.
CTCTTCGCGGTCGCGTCCGCGATCCGACCTCGGTCCCCGTGCCATGCTGCCCGTCTTCCTCCTGCGCTCCTGCCTGCGGCCCCGTCAGAACGACAGGCCGCCCTCGCGGGCCGCGTCGGCGAGCGCCTTGACCCGTCCATGATACCTGTACCCGCCGCGGTCGAAGACGACATCCTTCACGCCCGCCGCCACCGCACGCTCGGCCAGCCTCGCGCCCACGGCCTGGGCCGCCTGACGGTTGCCGGTGCCGGGCCCTTCGCGCAGGTCCTTCTCCAGCGAAGAGGCGGCAACCAGCGTCCTGCCTTGCCGGTCGTCCACGATCTGCGCGTAGATATAGCGGTTGGAACGGAACACCGACAGGCGCGGACGTCCGTCGCCGGCCTTCCTGAGGCCGTAGCGCACGCGCCGCCTGCGCCGCTCGAAGAGTTCCCGTGTCGTCAGCATCGCCCGCCTCTACTTCTTCTTGCCTTCCTTGCGGAAGACGTATTCGCCCTCATACCTGACGCCCTTGCCCTTGTAGGGCTCGGGCTTGCGCCAGGCGCGGATTTCGGCTGCGACCTGACCGACGCGCTGCCGGTCGGCACCGCTGACGGAAATGGCCGTCGGGCGCTGGCAGACGATCTCGATACCCTCCGGGATCGCATATTCGATCGGATGGCTGTAGCCGAGCGACAGCACCAGAACACGGTCCCTCACCTCGGCGCGGTAGCCGACGCCGGTGATCTCCAGATTGCGGGTGAAACCCTGGCTGACGCCCGTGACGACATTCTGCGCAAGCGCCCGGGTCGTGCCCCACATGGCGCGGGCCTGCTTCGACTCGTCGCGCGGCCGCACCGTGATCCGGCCGTCGGCCAGCTCGACCTCGACCAGGTCTTCCGAAACCGGGAAACTGAGTTCGCCGAGCCGGCCCTTCGCGCTCAACACGGCGCCTTCGTAGCGGACCTCGGCCCCATCGGGGATCGCGACGGGATTCTTGCCTACGCGGGACATCAGAACACCTGGCAGAGCACTTCGCCGCCGACATTGAAGGACCGCGCCTCGTGGTCCGACATGACGCCCCGCGGCGTGGACAGGATCTGGATGCCCAGCCCGTTGTTGAAAGGCTTGAGGTCCTTGATCCGGGAATAGACCCGCCGGCCCGGTTTCGAGACCCGCTGGATCGAGCGTATCACAGGCTGGCCTTCGTAGTATTTGAGCTCGATGCGCAACTCGCCGGCCGGCCCGTGGTGGCTTTCTTCGTAGCTACGGATATAGCCCTCGCGCGCCAGCACCTGCAGCACATTCATGCGCAGCTTGGACTTCGGCGACACGACATGCGGCTTGCCGGCCCGCTGTCCGTTGCGGATGCGGGTGAGCATATCGCCGAGAGGATCGCTCATCGACATGGGATGGCCACCTCCTTTCCTACCAGCTCGCCTTGACGACGCCGGGCACCTGCCCCCGCGACGCCAGTTCGCGAAGCGCAATTCGCGAGAGGCGGAATTTGCGGTAATAGCCGCGCGGCCGCCCGGACACCTCGCAACGGTTGCGCAACCGCACCTTGGCGCCGTTGCGCGGCATGGCCGCGAGCTTCAGCGACGCGACGAAGCGCTCGTCCGGCGCGAGCGATGAGTCGCGCACCTCAGCGCGCAGGGCCGCGCGCCTCTTCGCATACTGCGCCACGAGCCGACGGCGTTTCTTGTCCCGCTCCACCATGCTGACCTTGGCCATGGGCGTTCCTGTCCTCCCTCGCGCTTATCGCTCGAACGGCATGTTGAGGCCGCCGAGCAGGGCCCGCGCTTCCTCGTTGGTGCGGGCCGTGGTGCAGATGACGATGTTCATGCCGCGAATCGCATCGACCCTGTCGTAGGAAATCTCGGGAAAGATGATCTGCTCCCGGATTCCGAGCGAATAGTTGCCACGGCCGTCGAACGCCCGGGGCGACACGCCGCGGAAGTCGCGTACGCGCGGCAACGCGATGGTCGTCAGCCGGTCGAAGAACTCCCACATCCGCGTCCGGCGCAGAGTGACCTTGCAGCCGATCGTCATGCCCTCGCGCAGCTTGAAGCCGGCGATCGATTTCCGCGCCCGCGTGATGATCGGCTTCTGCCCGGAGATGGCCGTCAGGTCGGCGACCGCGGCCTCGATCTTCTTACTGTCGCCCACGGCTTCACCGACGCCCATGTTCAGCACGATCTTCTCGAGCGCCGGCACCTGCATCGGGTTGCTGTAGGCGAACTGCTCGATCAGCGCCGGGCGCACGGTCTCGCGGTATATGTCCTGGAGACGAGGCATGTCGCGTCTCCTCCTAGCGGTCGATGACCGTGTCGGAACCGCGCGCGAAGCGGACCTTGCGGCCGTCTTCCAGCTTGCGGAACCCGACGCGGGTCGGCTTGTCGGTTTCGGGGTCGATATGGGCGAGATTGGAAAGGTGGACCGTCGCCTCGATCTGCTCGACGCCGCCCGGCCCCTGGGCACTGCCGCGACGGTGCTTGGCGACCATGTTGACGCCCTGCACCACGGCGCGCTCCTTGTCCGGCAGCACGCGCAGCACTTCCCCGCGCTTACCCCGGTCGCGTCCGGTCAGCACCGCCACCCGGTCGCCCTTGCGAATGCGCGCAGCCATCACAGCACCTCCGGGGCGAGCGAGATGATCTTCATGAAGCGCTTGGCGCGCAGCTCGCGCGTTACCGGGCCGAAGATGCGCGTGCCCACCGGCTCGTTCTGCGGGCTCAGGATGACCGCGGCATTGCGGTCGAACCGGATCGCCGTGCCGTCGGGACGGGTCACTTCCTTCTTGGTGCGCACCACCACGGCGCGGCGGATTTCGCCCTTACGCACGCGCCCGCGCGGGATCGCCTCCTTGACCGAGACGACGATGATATCGCCCACCGACGCCGAGCGGCGGCCGGTGCCCCCCAGCACCCGGATGCACTGCACCCGGCGCGCGCCGGAGTTGTCGGCGACATCGAGATTGGTCTCGACCTGGATCATGCCCCGGCCTCCCCGGACGCCCGGTCCTCGCCCACGCGGCCGAGCGCCGTCCAGCGCTTGCGCCTCGAGATCGGGCGGTGCTCCTCGATCCGCACGGTATCGCCTTCGCGATAGCGGTTTTCCTCGTCATGCGCGGCGAATTTCTTCGAGCGCGTGATGAACTTCTTGTAGAGCGGATGGCGAACGCGGCGGTCGACGCGGACGATGATCGTCTTGTCCATCTTGTCGCTGACCACGACGCCCTGCAGGATTCGTTTCGGCATGACAGTGTCGTCCTCAGGCCCCGGCCGCAGCGCGGCTCTTCTCGCCGAGGATCGTCTTGATCCGGGCGATGTCGCGGCGCACCTGGCGTATCTCGGCGGTGTTTTCGAGCTGGCCCGAGGCCCTCTGGAAGCGCAGGTTGAACGCTGCCTTCTGGAGATCCTCCAGAAGCTCCGAGAGCTCGTCTGCGGTGCGTGCACGCACATCGATCACTTTCATGGCGTTCAGACCCCGTCGCGGACGACCACGCGGGTCGCAATCGGCAGTTTGGCGGAAGCAAGCGCGAAGGCGTCGCGGGCCACGGTCTCCGGCACGCCGTCGAGTTCGAACATGATCCGCCCGGGCTTGACCTTGGCCACCCAGTATTCCGGCGAACCCTTGCCCTTGCCCATCCGGACTTCCGCCGGCTTGGTAGAGACCGGCACGTCCGGGAAGATGCGGATCCAGACCTTGCCCGCGCGCCGCATCCGGCGGGTGATCGTGCGCCGGGCGGCCTCGATCTGCCGCGCGGTGATTCGCGCGGGCGCCGCGGCCTTGAGCCCGTAGCTGCCGAACGTCAGCGTGGCGCCCCCCTTGGCCATGCCGTGGATGCGCCCCTTCTGCCGCTTGCGGTATTTCGTGCGCCTCGGTTGCAGCATGCCCCCGCCTCCTCAACGGCCCATCGCGGCGCGCTCTTCCGCGAGCCGCTTGTCCTGCGCCATCGGGTCGTGCGCCATGATCTCGCCCTTGAACACCCACACCTTGACCCCGCAGGAGCCGTAGGTCGTGTTCGCGGTCGCTTCGCCATAGTCGATATCGGCCCGGAGCGTGTGCAGCGGCACCCGGCCTTCGCGATACCATTCGGTGCGCGCGATCTCCGCCCCGCCGAGCCGTCCGCCGACATTGATGCGGATGCCGAGCGCGCCGAGGCGAATCGCCGACTGCACCGCCCGCTTCATCGCGCGGCGGAAAGCAACGCGGCGCTCAAGCTGCTGGGCGATGTTGTCGGCCACCAGCCGAGCATCGATCTCGGGCTTGCGGATCTCGACGATGTTCAGGTTGACATCGCTGTTCGTCATCCGCCCGAGCGCCGCGCGCAGCCTTTCGATATCGGCACCCTTCTTGCCGATCACCACGCCCGGGCGGGCGGTGTGGATCGTGACGCGCGCCTTCTTCGCCGGGCGCTCGATGACAATTCTGGAGAGGCCGGCATTCTGGAGGCGCTTCTCGAGAAATTCGCGAATCTGCAGGTCCTCGTGCAGCAGGTCGCCATAGTCGCGGTCCGCATACCAGCGCGAGTTCCAGGTCCGGTTGATGCCGAGCCGGAGCCCGATCGGGTTGACTTTATGGCCCATCACACACGCTCCTCGACCGCATCCTCGTCGTCGGCGACGAGCACATCATCTTCGTCGTCGGGGACGAACAGGTCATCCTCGTCGGGCAGTTCCCGCACCACGACGCGGAGATTGCTGAACGGCTTCTCGAGCCGCCCGACCCGGCCCCGCGCGCGAGGCCGCATCCGCTTCATGACGATCGTCCGCCCGACCGTCGCCTCGGCCACGACCAGCCGGTCGATATCCAGCTCGTGGTTGTTCTCCGCATTCGCGACCGCGGACTGCACGGCCTTGCGGACGTCCTCGGCCACGCGCTTCTTCGAGAAGGCCAGCGCGTTGAGCGCCGCCTCGACGCTCAGGCCGCGAATGCTCTCGGCGACGAGGTTCAGCTTGCGCGGGCTCGTGCGGATATATTTCACGTAAGCCAGCGCCTCGTTCTCCGCCAGACGGGGTTCTGCCTTCGGTTTGCCCATCGCCTCAGCCCCGCCGCGCCTTCTTGTCCGCCGCATGCCCGTAGAAGGTCCGGGTTGGCGCGAACTCGCCGAATTTGTGGCCGACCATGTCCTCGGTCACCAGGACCGGCAGGAACTTCTGCCCGTTATGGACGCCGAAGGTAAGGCCGACGAACTGCGGCAGGATCGTGGACCGCCTCGACCAGGTGCGGATCACTTCCTTGCGCCCCGACCCGCGCACCGCCTCCGCCTTCCTCAGCAGATAGCCGTCCACGAAGGGGCCTTTCCAAACCGAACGCGACATGGCCTAGCCTCTCGTCTTGGCACGGTGGCGGCTGCGCAGGATCATCTTGTCGGACGCTTTCTTCCTCCTCGTCCGGCGGCCCTTGGTCGGCTTGCCCCAGGGCGTCACGGGATGGCGCCCGCCCGAGGTCCGGCCCTCGCCGCCGCCATGCGGATGGTCCACCGGGTTCATCACCACGCCGCGCACATGCGGGCGTCGGCCGAGCCAGCGGTTGCGCCCCGCCTTGGCGAGCGTCTGGTTGCCGTGGTCCGAGTTGGACACGGCGCCGATGGACGCCATGCACTCATGCGGCACCATGCGCGTCTCGCCCGAACTGAAGCGCAGCCGCGCCATGCCGGCATCGCGTCCGACAAGCTGCACATAGGTCCCGGCGGCCCGCGCGACCTGTCCGCCCTTGCCCGGTTTCAGCTCGACATTGTGGACGATGGTCCCGATCGGAATCCGGCGCAGCGGCATCGCATTGCCGGGCTTCACATCCACCTCCCGGCCGGCGACAACGGAGTCGCCCGGCTGGAGGCGCTGGGGCGCCAGGATGTAGGAAAGCTCGCCGTCCTCGTAGCGGATGAGCGCGATGAAGGCCGAGCGGTTCGGATCGTATTCCAGCCGCTCGACGACCGCCGGCTGGTCCCATTTGCGCCGCTTGAAGTCGATCCGGCGGTATTTGCGCTTGTGGCCGCCGCCGCGCCAGAACACGGTCGTGCGCCCGTGGTTGTTGCGCCCGCCGGTCCCGGTCAACCCCTCGGTCAACGCCTTGACGGGCTTGCCCTTGTGCAATCCGCTGCGGTCCACGAGCACAAGCCCGCGGCGGCCCGGCGAAGTCGGATTGTAATGCTTGAGCGCCATCGCCTCAGATCCCCGTGGTCACGTCCACTGAGTGCCCCTCCTCGAGCGTCACGACGGCCTTTTTCCAGTCGGGGCGCTTGCCGGGTATGCCCCGGAACCGCTTGGTCTTGCCCTTGACCCTCAGCGTGTTGACCTTCTTCACCTTCACCGAAAACAGCCCTTCGACCGCCTGGAGGATTTCCGGCTTGGTAGCGTCCATCGCCACCCGGAAGGTGATCTGGTTGTGCTCGCCGATCAGGGTCGATTTCTCGGTCACGACGGGCGCCCGCAGCACGGCGAGCATGCGTTCGCGTCCGATCCGGGGCGCCGGCCCCCTGATGGCGCGGGCGCGGCTCATGACAGGCGCTCCTCAAGGTGCGCGGCCGCGTCCCGGGTCAGCACCAGTACCTCGCGCCGCAGGATGTCATAGACGTTGGCGCCCATGCGCGGCAGCACATCGACGCCGACGATGTTGGCCGCGGCCCGCCGGAAATTCTCGTCCACCGTCTCGCCGCCCACGATCAGCGCAGAGGCAAGTTCCATCTCGCGAAGCCGCCTGGCCAGATCGCGCGTGCGTCCGTTCTCCAGTGCAAGGTCCTCGACCACGATCAGCTTGCCGGCCTGGGTCTTCGAGGCCAGCGCCGCGCGTAGCCCCGCCGCCCGGACTTTCTTCGGCAGTTTGTGGGCATGGTCGCGGACCCGGGGCCCATGAACGACGCCGCCACCGCGGAAGATATTCGCCGTCGCCGCGCCGTGGCGGGCCCGGCCTGTGCCCTTCTGGCGGTAGATCTTCGACTTGACGCGCGCGATCTCGCTGCGTTCCTTGACCTTGTGGTTGCCGCCGCGCTTCTTCGCGCGCTGCCAGTTCACCACGCGGGCCAGCAGGTCACGCCGCACCTCGCCCCCGAACACGCCGTCGGCGAGCTCGATGCTGCCGGTCTCGCGGTTGTCCCAATCCCTGACCGGGAGCTGCATGTCCCTACTCCCCGCTCTCGCCGGCCGCCGCTTCGGCGTCTTCCGGCGCCTTGAGTCCGGCCGGGAACGGCGCGCCTTCCGGCAGCTCGCGCTTGCGCGCATCCGAGACCAGCACCCAGCCGCCCTTCGCGCCGGGAACCGCGCCCTTGACCATGATGAGACCGCGCTCGGCGTCGGTATCGACCACTTCGAGGTTCTGCACCGTGGCCCGCGCATTGCCCATATGCCCGGCCATTTTCTTGCCTTTCCAGACCTTGCCCGGATTCTGGCTGTTGCCGGTCGAGCCGTGCGAGCGGTGCGAGATCGAGACCCCGTGCGATGCCCGGAGGCCGGCGAAATTGTGCCGTTTCATCGCGCCCGCAAAGCCCTTGCCGATGCTCGTGCCAGAGACATCGACATGCTGGCCCTTGACGAAATGGTCGGCGGAAAGCTCGGCCCCCACCTCGACCAGCGCATCCTCCGATACCCGGAACTCGGCCACACTCCTTGCCGGTTCGACTTTCGCCTTCGCGAAATGACCGCGCATCGGCTGCGTGACCCGCTTTGTCCGCGCCATGCCGGCGCCGAGCTGCAGCGCCGTGTAACCGTCCGGCTCCTGGCGGCGTTGCGCAACCACGCGGCACCGGTCGAGCGACAGCACCGTTACCGGCACATGCGCACCCGTTTCCGCAAACATGCGCATCATGCCGAGCTTGCGGGCAATGACGCCGGTTCGCATCGACCCCGAGCCTCCCTCAGACCTTGATCTCGACATCGACGCCGGCCGCCAGATCGAGCTTCATCAGCGCGTCCACGGTCTGCGGCGTCGGATCGACGATATCGAGCACCCGACGATGGGTGCGCATCTCGAACTGTTCGCGGCTCTTCTTGTCGATATGCGGGCCGCGCAGCACGGTGTAGCGCTGGATGCGCACCGGCAGCGGGATCGGCCCGCGCACCTGTGCGCCGGTGCGCTTCGCCGTGCTCACGATCTCGCCGGTCGACTGGTCGAGAACCCGGTGGTCGAACGCCTTCAGGCGTATGCGGATGTTCTGGTGATCCATTGCACTCGGTCTCTCGTTCCAGCGCCCGGGCTAACAGCCGCCGTTCAGTCGTCGATGGATGCGACGACGCCGGCGCCGACCGTGCGTCCGCCCTCACGGATCGCAAACCGCAAACCCTCGTCCATCGCTATCGGCGCGATCAGGTTCACGCCCATCGAGATGTTGTCGCCCGGAAGAACCATCTC
>JAJECZ010000110.1 GCA_022821735.1 Alphaproteobacteria bacterium
GGTTGTCGAGCACGGGGCGGAAGCGTCCGTTCAGCGGCGGTGGGCGCTATTGTCTGGCGGTACCGGGTCATAGCCCGAACCGCCCAGGGGATGGCAGCGGGCGAGGCGTTTCGCCGCAAGCCAGCCGCCGCGCAACGCGCCGTGCCTGTCGATGGCCTCGAGCGCGAAGGTCGAGCAGGTCGGCAGGTAGCGGCAATTGGCCGGAAGCCACGGCGAGATCAGCCAGCGGTAAGCGTAGATCGGCATCTTGAGGAGCAGCCTCATTGCCGCTCGACCCGGTCGGCGGCGGCCTTCAGGTCTCCGACCAGCGCCTCCCACCGCCGCGAGAGCGCGGCGCGGCGGCCGATCACGACATAGTCCCTGCCGGGACGCGGCCCGAGCGATTCGCGGACAGCCGCCCGCAGCCGCCGGCGCACCCGGTTGCGCTCAACGGCGTTGCCGACCTTCTTCGAAACGGTATAGCCGACCCTCATGGGCCCCTCGTCGTTGCGGGCGCGCATCTGCAACACCAGTCCCGTTGCAGCCCAGCGCCGGCCGGCCGCCCGGACACGGAGGAATTCGGCGCGTTTCTTGAGCGTCCGGGGGGCGTCCATGCGCGTCGACGGGGTCGGGCTCAGGCCGAAAGGACCTTGCGCCCCTTGGCACGCCGCCGCTGCAGCACGCGGCGGCCGCCGACCGTCGCCTTGCGGGCGCGGAAACCGTGGCGCCGTTTGCGCACAAGGCGGCTCGGCTGGAAAGTGCGTTTCACGGAATATGAGCTCCATCGCGGACGAGATGAACGGCCGCCGGCCGCATCCGGATGGCCGGGATAATGGTGATACCGGCTCCCGCTGTCAACGCTATGATGGCGGCGGCAGACGATGCGGAGGTGCGGGCGATGGCCGCAACCGGGCGGCGCTCCAGGAGCGGCGCGGCGAAACGCCTTTCGATCCTGGCGGTGCTGGCGGCTGGCCTTGCCGCGTTCTTCGCCGCCGGGCTCCACGAGCAGTTGAGCTTCGAGGCGCTGCGGGACAACCGGGAGATGCTGACGGGCTGGGTCGAGGAGAACCGGTTCGCAGCACTGCTCGCCTATGCCGCCGCCTATGTCGTCGTTATCGCCTTCTCGCTGCCGGTGGGCGCGGTGGCGACCATATCGGGCGGGTTCTTCTTCGGGCTCTGGTTCGGGACCGCGGCAACGGTCGTCGGCGCCACGCTCGGCGCGACGGCGCTGTTTATCGCGGCGCAGACCGTACTGGGCGACCGGCTGCGCGCCAGGGTCGGGGCCGCGCTCGAACGCATGGACAGCGGCTTCCGGCAGAATGCCTTCAACTACCTGCTCGTGCTGAGGCTGGTGCCGCTCTTCCCGTTCTTTCTCGTCAACATCGCGCCGGCCTTCGCGAATGTCCGGCTTTCCACCTATGTCAGCGCCACCTTCATCGGCATCATTCCGGGAACCTTCGTCTATACGAGCGTCGGCAACGGGCTGGGCGCGGTCTTCGACGGCGGCGGCGAGCCGGACCTGCGCCTTGTCCTGGAGCCGGAAATCCTGCTGCCGATCCTGGGTCTTTCCGTGCTGGCGCTGGTGCCGGTCGCCTACAGGCGTTTCCGGCGCGCCCCGCCGACCGCATGATGCGGCTGCCGCGGTCGTTTCGCTCGCTGTCGGCGCGCCTGCTCGTGCTGACCGTGTTTTTCGTCATGCTGGCGGAACTGCTGATCTACGCGCCGTCCATCGCGCGCTTCAGGATCGTCTATCTTGCGGACCGGCTGGCGGACGCCCATATCGCCGCGCTTGCCCTGGAGGCGGCGCCGACCAGGGCCGTTGACGAGGCGCTGGAAAAGCGCCTGTTGCGCCAGGTGTCGGCCTACAGCGTCGAGCTCCGGGTGGGCGAGCACACGACCTACATGCTCGGCGGCAGCATGCCGCCCGATGTGGACGCCGCCTTCGATCTGGACGAGACCATGGCGGTCTCCTCGATCTGGGACGCCGCATACACGCTCGCCCAGACGGGGAACCGGGTGCTGCAGGTCAGCGGCGCCTCCTCCCGCGAGCCGGGCGCGCGGGTCGAGATCACGATGGACGAATGGCCGATGCGCGAGGAGATGATCGCCTATTCCGAGCGCATCCTGCTGCTGTCTCTGGTCATCTCGGCGCTTACGGCCGCGGCCGTCTTCCTGACGCTGCACTGGCTGATGGTCCGCCCGATGGGGCGGTTGACCGAGGCGATGGTACGGTTCGGCACGGACCCCGAAGACCAGAGGCGCATCCACGCGCCGTCGGAGCGCAGCGACGAGATCGGCACCGCGGAGCACCAGCTTGCCGGCATGCAGCGCCGCCTCCACGCGGCGCTCAGCCACCGCGCGCATCTGGCGGCGGTGGGCGAGGGCGTGGCGAAAATCAACCATGACCTCCGGAACATGCTGGCCTCGGCCCAGCTTGTCTCCGACAGCCTGGGCGAAAGCCGGGACCCCCGCGTGCGCAAGGCCGTGCCGACCCTGGTGGGCGCGCTGGACCGCGCGGTCGGCCTCTGCACGCGGGTCGTCGATTTCGCCCGCGCCGGCGGGCCGCGGCTCATGCTGGAGGCGGTTCCGCTGGCGGAACTGATCGACGATGCGGCGGGCGTTGCCGGCAAGGGCGCGGCATGGACCAACGGCGTCGAGCCCGGCATTGCGGTGGAAGGCGACCGCGAGCAGTTGTTCCGCGTCTTCGCCAATCTGGCCCGCAATGCCGCGGAAGCGGGTGCAAAAGCCGTTTCGGCAACGGCCAGGGTCCGCGACGAGCGCGTGCATGTCACGGTCGCCGATGACGGCCCCGGCCTGCCGGAGCGGGCGCGCGACAACCTGTTCCGGCCCTTCCAGGGCTCGACGCGGCCCGACGGCTCCGGGCTCGGCCTGGCGATCGCGCGCGAGATCATGCGCGCCCACGGCGGCTCGATCCGGTTGATTTCTTCCGACGGCGCGGGGACGGTGTTCCGGCTGGATTTCGCGATGCACAGGGAGCGGCGATGAGCACACGCGGCGGCGGGGCCTGGAACCCCGGACAGTATCTGCGCTTCGGCGGGCACCGCCTGCGGCCGGCGCTCGAACTGTTCCAGCGCGTCGAGCACGACGCCGTCGGCCTCGCCGTCGATATGGGTTGCGGCACCGGCGATATCGCCCGCGCCATGGCGGCGCGCTGGCCGGAGGCCGAAGTGCGCGGGCACGACCTCTCCGAAGCGATGCTGGAGGAAGCGGAGGCCGGGGACCCGGACGCCCGCGTCGCCTGGTCGAGGGCCGATGTCCGGGACTGGCGCCCCGACCGGCCGGTGGACGTGCTCTACGCCAACGCCGTCTACCAGTGGGCGGACGACCATGAGGCGCTGTTTCCACGCCTGCTGGGCACGCTGGCACCGGGAGGCGTGTTCGCGGCGCAGATGCCGATGAGCTGGTCGGAGCCGAGCCACAGGGGCATGCGCGACGTCCTAGACGAGCATGGCTTCGGCACGCCCGAATTGCGGGCGCGGCTGGCGTACAAGTGGGTGGCCGAGGCCGACTGGTATTACGGCCTGTTCCGCCCGCTGGTGTCCGAGTTGGACATCTGGGAGACCCGCTATCTCCAGGTGCTCAAGGGCGAGGACTCGGTGCTGGAATGGGTCAAGGGCACGGGGCTGCGCCCGGTGCTGGAAGCGCTCGAGGGCGAGGAGAAGGACCGTTTCCTCGCCGCCTACGGTGCCCGCCTCCGCGACCTCTATCCGCGGCGGGAGAGCGGCGAGACGCTCTACCCCTTCCCCCGCCTGTTCATCGTGGCCCGGCTGTAGGGAACAGCGTCTCGATGACCGCGGTGTAGTAGTTTTTTGCGAAACCGGCGTCGCGGGTGCGCTCCAGGAGGTCGCGGGTGACGTTGGCGGCGCGCATCTCGACGCCGGCGCCTTCGGCGAAATCGAGGGCGTAGCCGAGGTCCTTCAGGATGTAGTCGGTCGGGAAGGCGCCCTCGGTCGGGTGCTCGCCGGTCAGCAGGCATTTCATGCCGTGGTTGCGCAGCACGAAGCTGTCGGCGGAGCTCCGCGCCAGCGTCTCGAACAGCACCTTGCCGTCCACCGCACCCGAGGCGCGGGCGGCCGAGAGCGCCTCCGCAAGCGCCACCACCGTCATCGCGACCACCATGTTGTTCATCAGCTTGACCGCCTGCCCGGCGCCGGCGCCGCCGCAATGGGTGACCTCGGCGGCCATGCAGTCGAGCAGCGGGCGGATGCGCCCGAAGGTCTCCTCCGTGGCGCCCACCATGATGGAGAGCGTGCCGTCGATGGCGGCCTGCGCCGTGCGGGCGACGGGCGCGTCGGCAAAGGCGATGCCCCGTCCGGCGCAGGCCTGGGCCAGTTCGCGGGCGAGCGCCGGCGGCGCGGTCGAGCAGTCCACCAGCACCTGTCCCGGCCCCATCGCCGCGACCAGCCCGCCTTCGCCCAGGCAGACGCTGCGCACCTGCGGCTCGCCGGGCAGCGACAGCAGCACCGTTCCGGCCCGCCGCGCGATTTCCTCGGGTCCCGCCGCCTCCGCGCCTTCGGCCGCGAGGCGCGCCGCCGGCTCCGGGCTGAGGTCGTGGCACAGCACCCGCCGGCCCGACTTGCCCAGAATGTTCCGGCACATCGGCTCGCCCATCACGCCGAGCCCGATAAATCCGACCGTATTGCCGTCCGCCATTGCCTGTATCCCACACCTTCGAAGCAGCTTTCGCCGCCGAAAGCCTAGCATTCTGCGGGCTTCCTTGCAGGCGGGGTCTGTGCCAGACTGCCGCCGCCGGTGTTAACCGAAACGGGAGAACCTTAGATGTTGCAGGGGATGAAGACTGTTGCTGCGGCCGCCGTCGCAGGCGCGATTGCGCTGGGCGCGGGCGTCGCCGGGGCTGCCGACTACGGCAAGAAGGAATTCACGGTTGTAGGAACCTGGGGCTTCCTCGACCACTGGAAAGAGCGCGAGAGCAAGTTCTGGCAGGAAGTCATTCCGGAGGCGTCCGGCGGCGCGCTGACAGCCAACGCCAAGCCGCTGACGGAACTCGGCCTCTCCGGGTTCGAGGTCATGCGGCTGCTGAAGCTCGGCACCTATGACGCGGTCCACGGCGTGACAACCTATGTTGCGCAGGACAGCCCGGCCATCGAGGGCACGGACCTTGCCGGCGTCATCCAGGACTTCAACGACTACCGGACCGTTCTGGAAGCCTACACGCCCATACTGGAGCGCGAGTTCGCCGACAAATACGACGCCAAGCTCCTGATGATGTATGCGTGGCCGAGCCAGCAGCTCTGGTGCAATCTCGGCGACAAGGGCATCACCCAGTTCAGCCTTGACGACCTCGAAGGCAAGAAGATCCGCGTCTATTCGACCACGCTCGGCGATTTCGTCGAGGGCGTTGGCGGCAGCGCGGTCACGATCGCCTTCGCCGAGGTCGTGCCGGCCCTGCAGAAGGGCGTTGCGGACTGCGGCCTGACGGGCACGCTGCCGGCTTACAACGCTAAGTGGTGGCAGGTGGTGACCCACAATATCCGCATCCGGCTCGGCTATGCCTCCTCCTTCCTCGCCATGAACATGGACAGCTGGAACAGCCTGACCTCCGATGCGCAGAACCTCATCATGGAGAAGCTGAAGGTTCTGGAAGAGGAGATGTGGGCAGCGACGGCGGTCAACGACCAGCGCGGCATGGACTGCAACGCCTCCGGCCCGTGCGACCTCGGCGAGCCGGGCGGCATGACGCCGATCGAGGTTTCGGACGCCGACCGCGACAAGCTCAAGCAGATCGTGTCCGACTTCGTGGTCAAGCGCTGGGCTGAGCGCTGCGGCACGCAGCAGTGCGTCGACGAGTGGAACGCGACCATCGGCAAGATCGCAGGGATCGAAGCGAGCCTGTAATCCGGCCGGGGCGCGGCCCCGCACAAGAGCGATCGGGGCGCCGCCGCGCCAGGGCGGCGCCCCGTTTTTCCGGCTGACACGCCCGCGCGACCGGTGTGCGCCCGCCGAGACGCCGGGGGACGGAAGCGGAATGTTGGAACGCATACACCAAACGCTCGAGTGGATATCCCGCCGGGCGGTCTGGATCGGCGGCGCCGCCCTGCTGGTGGCGGCGATCATGGTCACGCTCGACGTGCTCAGCCGCAAATTCCTCAATGTGACCATGAGCGGCGCCGACGAAATCTCCGGCTATGTGTTCGCCGCCGGTACGACCTGGGCCTACAGCTACTGCCTGCTGCACCGGGCGAACATCCGCATCGATGCGCTCTACAACTTCATGCCGCGGTGGCTCTGCGCGGTTCTGGACACGGTCGCGGTCGTCCTGCTGCTCATCTATAACGGCATGCTTGCATACAGGGGCTACGGGGCGTTCGCCGAGTCATGGGCCAAGGACTCGGTGTCGATCACGACCCTCGCCACGCCCCAGTGGATTCCGCAGCTGCTCTGGGCGTCGGGCCTTATCTTCTTCGAACTGGTCCTGCTGTTCGTCTTCCTCTACACCATGGTCGGCCTCCTGCGCGGCGACCTCGACCTCGTCAAGCGCATCGCCGGCGTGCCGAGCGTCGCCGAGGAGATCGAGGCCGAAACCCACGGCATGAACCTCCAGACCCAGACCGGCGTGCAGGAGGATTGACGCCATGGTTGTGGGGATCCTCGTCGCGCTGATGCTGCTGGTGGTCGCCGCGGTTCCCGTGGCGGCCATTCTCGGCATTCTCTCCTTCGGCCTCGACTCGATGTATTTCGGCGGCCGGCTCACGCCCGCGATCGGCGAGTTCGTCTGGGACAAGAGCAAGGAATTCATCCTGGTCGCGGTGCCGATGTTCATCCTGCTCGGCGAGATCATGCTCAGGGCGGGCATCGCGGCGCGCATGTACAACGCCGTCGCGCAATGGCTGGTCTGGCTGCCGGGCGGGCTGATGCACGCCAATATCGGCTCCTGCGCCATCTTCGCCGCGTCTTCGGGCTCGTCCGTCGCGACCGCCGCCACCGTCGGCACCGTCGCCTATCCGCAGATCGAGCGCCGCGCCTACAATGAGCGCCTGTTCCTGGGCTCGCTGGCGGCCGGCGGCACGCTGGGCATCCTGATTCCGCCCTCGATCAACCTCATTCTCTACGGCCTGCTGACCGACAGCTCGGTGCCGGAGCTCTACCTCGCGGGCATCATTCCGGGGGTCATCCTCTCGACCCTGTTCATGGCCGCCATCGTCGTCGCCTGCCTCTGGCGGCGCGAGTGGGGCGGCGCGCGCATCGAGACCAACTGGCGCGACCGCATCCGCACCCTGCCGGACCTCGTGCCGCCGATCATGCTGTTCGTGGTGGTGGTCGGCTCGATCTATGCCGGCCTGGCGACGCCGACCGAGGCCGCGTCGGTGGGCGTGTGCTTCGCGCTCATACTCTCCGCATCGACCGGCACGCTCAGGCTCTCCATGCTGCGCGAGGCCTTCGAGGGCACCATGCGCACCACGGCGATGATCATGCTCATCATCCTGGCGGCGGTGTTCCTCAACTTCGTGCTGGGCTTCATCGGCGTCACGCAGGCGATGATCAACTTCATGGCGGAGCTGGGCCTGACGCCGCTGGAGTTCATGATCCTGCTGGTGATCTTCTACCTGATCCTCGGCATGTTCATGGAAACGCTCTCCATGATGCTGACCACCGTGCCGGTGATCTTCCCCATCGTCGTGCAGATGGGGTTCGATCCGGTCTGGTTCGGCGTGATGATCACCGTGCTGATGGAGACCGCGCTCATCACGCCGCCCATCGGCGTCAACCTGTATGTGGTGCACGGCATCCGCGCGCGCGGCGGCAAGTTCAACGATGTCGCATACGGGTCCCTGCCTTTCGTGGTGTCCATGCTGGTCATGGTCGCGCTGCTGATCGCCTATGAGGACCTGGCGCTCTACCTGCCGACCCTGGTCTATCGCTGATCCCCCGGCCGGGGTCCTCCCGTGCTAGGCACCGTTGTCCGGTCTGGATTTTGCGGACAGGGCGCATGGCTTTGATTCAAATGGGGTTTCGAAGGGTCTCGGCGGATCGGGCCTCGGATCGGCGCGCGGCGTCCCTCATCCCGAGTAGCGGCGCCAGCCGCGTATCGAGGGATGGCGGCCGGCGGTTCGGGACGGTCCCCTTCGGCAAGCTCAGGACAGGCTTTCGATACGCGCCCGCTGGCGCGGTCGCTACTCAGGATGAGGGGGGTGCCGGCTGCAAATTCCCCTCTCCCCGCTTGCGGGGAGAGGATGGGAGAGGGGGCCGGCCGCCAGGCCGGCGGCGCCAACGCCGCTATTCGTGACGTTCGCCGCGTTCGGCGCGGCGGCGCCAACGCCGCCATTCGTAACGTTCGCCGCGTCCAGCGCGGCGGCGGGCGAAGCCCGGCAACCGTCCGCGCGCGCCGCGAGGCCCTCCCCCGACCCCTCCCGCCGAGCGGGAGGGGAGAAAAGCCGACCGACCCCCAATCGGCTTCGCCTGATGGCTGAACCGGGCGGCAGTGCGTGCTAGGCGTGCCTCCCGCCCTGTCGCGGCGCATCTGGCGCATGGCGGGGCCGATTGTCGTGTCCAATGTCTCGGTGCCGCTGATCGGCGCGGTGGACACCGCCGTGATGGGCCATCTCGACGCGGCGTATTACATCGGCGCGGTCGCCATCGGCGCGATGATCTTCAACTTCCTGTTCCACCTGCTCAACTGCCTGAGGATGGGCACCACCGGGCCGACTGCCCGGGCGCGCGGACGGGAGGACTGGGGCGAGGTGCGCGCGATGCTCTGGCGCGCGCTCACGCTTGCCGGCGGCGCGGCGGCCCTCATCGTCCTGCTGCAGGGGCCCATCGCCGCGCTCGCCTTCGGGCTTGTCGAGGCGAGCGCGGAGGTCGAGGAGCACGCGCGCACCTACTTCTTCATCCGCGTGTGGACCGCGCCCGCCAACCTCGCCATCTTCGCGGTCATCGGCTGGTTCTACGGGCTGGAGGATTCGCGCACGCCGCTTGTCCTCCAGGTCACCGTCAACGTCACCAACATGGTCCTCGACGTCGTGTTCGTCATGGGCTTCGGCTGGGGCGTCGAGGGCGTCGCCTTCGCCACGCTGATCGGGGAGTATCTCGGCCTCGCGGTCGCCGTGGTCGCCGTGCGCCGGCGGCTGAAGCGCCTGCCTGCCGGCCGCGGGCCGGTGTTCGACCGGGTGCGGCTGCTGCGCCTCGTCGCGATCAACCGGGACATCACCATCAGGTCGCTCTGCGTCGTCACCGCCAACGCGGCCTTCCTCGCCAAGAGCGCGGCGGCCGGCGACACGGTGCTCGCGGCGAACCAGATCCTCGTGCATTTCGTCATCTTCGCCTCCTTCGCGCTCGACGGCGTCGCCCATGCGGGGGAGGCGCTGGTCGGCGATGCGGTCGGCCGGCGCCGCGGCAGCGCGCTCCGGGAGGTGATCCGGGCCGTTCTCGCCTGGTCGGTCGGCGCGGCCGCGCTCCTCTCCCTTGCCTATCTGGCCGCCGGCGGCCTTCTGGTGGCGGTCATGACTTCGCTGCCGGAGGTGCGCGAGGCGGCCGCCGGCTGGATGCTGTGGGGCGCGCTGGCGCCGCTGGTCGCGGTCTGGGCCTATGCGTATGACGGCATCTATCTGGGTTTCTCGGCGACCCGCTGGATGCTGCTTACCATGGCGGTCGCCTTCGCGGCCTATGTCGCGGGGCTGTTCCTGCTGCCGGGCCCGCTCGGCAATCACGGCCTCTGGATCGCGCTCTGGCTGTTCTACGGCCTGCGCGGCGCGGGCCTCGCGCTCGCCTATCCGAGGCTCAGGCGAACCTTCGCCCTCTGACCCCGGCGGCTCCGCTCCGGCCCCCGCCGCCGTCCTTCAAATCCCCTCACCCTGAGTAGCCGCGCCAGCGGCGTATCGAAGGGCGGCGGGCGGCGGTTCGGGGCAGTCCCCTTCGACAAGCTCAGGAC